>JANNHC010000524.1:0-3167 GCA_031404215.1 Acidobacteriota bacterium | reverse complement strand
AAGATCGGGGGGCCGGCCGAGTTCGTCATCTATGTGCCGACCCAGGGAGCGTCGATCGGATACACCACCGAAGACGGACCGACGCCGAAATGGCGCCTCTACACGGGACCAATCCTGGTGGACGGTCCGATGACGCTGCGCGCCAAGGCAATCCGGTACGGATACAAGGAGAGCCTCGAAACGCGCACCGTGTTCACGAAGGAACCGGCGCCGATCTCGAAGTGACGCAGCGTGACCGGGGCTCGTTCCAGCCATAACCTTTACCACCCCAGGGACCTTCCGGGCCCTGACCAGCAGACGATTGTCTTCCTGGCCGCCGACTATGCAACAGGCGTAATCAACTTTCAGTTCACTTTCCCAATCTGGCGCATGGCCTTCCTATGGCTCGTCAATTGCTATCCGGCGTGCCCGCCAATCCTGCTCGCCAGTCATTCCCCGAGGTTTCATGAAACGCGTACTGTCGATGCTGGTTCTGTTCGTGTCCTGCGCGACCGCGGCACAGGCAGCAACCATCCCGATCGGGTTTGTCTTCCTTCAAGGTTTCAACGCGGACATAAACTTCTTCAGTATCGCCAACCAAACAGGCGATCCGGCAGACGGAGGAGCTGCTTCCGAGGACTTCCCGATTTTCACCTCGATTGTCTTTACCAACAGCATTCTGACCGTTGTGCAGGGCGGGATCAGTACGCCTTTCCCGATCGGGGACATCAGCCCCGGGGCTGGGCCTGACTTTCTCCAATTTGCCGCGACCGATCAGATCTCGTCGGCGACATTTTCAGCCAGCATCATTTCGTTACTGTTCAACCTGTCCGACGGCAGCGCTTGGGCAGCCGATTCGCATCTGTTACGCGCCACGGTTTTGCCCTCCGAAGGCCGCGCGTTTCTTTCGGAATTCGATTTTGCGCTGCTGACCATCGAGGCCAGTCCCCAGGCGGAGCCTCCTGCCCCTGTCCCGGAACCTGCCACAGCGCTCCTGGTCGCAAGCGGCATCGCCGGTCTCGCGGGTTGGAGAAAGCGAAAACGCAGGAAGTGCGTCACGACAGACGATCCCTCATCGGCCGCCTGAGGAAGCACACATGCTGCTCGACACTACACGCCGACTGGGCCTTGGGATTTTCCCGCGGTTCCTGATTCCTACGCTTGCCGCAGCCATCCTGGTGTTTTACGGCGCCGCCGTGTCGGCTCAGACGCAAGTTTCGCTTTCGCCTTCCGCATCGCCGACGGCTGGACAGGCCGGAGTCACCAGCATCAACGTCACTGGTTCGAATTTTCCGACAGGAACAATCAGCCCGTCGCAAGTACAGATCAGCGTGCGCTCCGCGACAGCGGGAGCAGGGCCTGCCGGGTCCGCGACCGCCACGGCCATCACGACCATTATCGGCAGCACCCGCCGGGTGGCGTTCACGCTGCCGTCGTCGTTGGTTGTCACCTCGCCGACCTCATACGTCGTCTCGCTTTCGGGCACGACCACCTCCGGAGTCCTGTTCGCGACCAGGAATACAGCCTCACTGACGGTCAATCCGCCAGCCTTCATCGCCTCGTCCACTCCTTCTTCTGCATTGCCCGGTCAGAGCCTGACGGTGGTCCTGACCGGCGGGTTGACTGATTTTCTGCAGGGATCGACACAAGCCAGCTTCGGGCCCGGAGTTTCGGTTGGCGCCGGTGCAGCGGGAGGCTTCGGCTACGTGACGGTCACCAGCCGCACCAGCGCGACGGCTCAATTGACGATTGCCGGAGGCGCCGCGGTCGGCGCCCGTTCGATTGCCGTTCGAACGGGTTCGCAGCAAGCCGCGTTGACCAATGGCTTCGTCGTACTCCAGCCGCCGCCTCCGAACATCACGGCGGTGGCCTCGCCGCCAAGGAACTCGGCCGGTTGGAACAATACGAGTGTCACGGCGACGTTTACCTGCGCCAGCAGCGGGGTGCCGATTGCCTCGTGCACGCCTCCCGTGACGGTGAGCAATGAAGGCGCCAGTCAGGTCGTCACCGGGACTGCGGTTGACGCCGGCGGCAACAGCGCCAGCGCCGCCGTGGTTCTCAACATCGACAAGACTCCGCCGAACGTCGCGATCACGTCGCCCGTGGACGACGCGGCGCTGTTTTCCGCGCGGGCCAACACGTTGGGAACAGCCGGCGACGCCTTGTCTGGCATGTCGCACGTCACCTGCAACGGCGCGGCGGCCGTTCTGGCGGGCGGGGTGTTCACCTGCGGCGTCGACATCGCGCCGGGCGGAGGTTCAATCGTTGCGGTGGCGACCGACGTGGCGGGGAACGGCCGGACGTCGGTCCCGGTGGATGTGACGGTACTCCCGTCTCCGGTTGTCACCATCACGGCGCCGGAAAACCTCAGCTTCATGAACACCAGCCCAGTGATGGTGCGAGGCACGGTCAACAATTCAAGCGCCGTTGTCAACGTCAACGGCATCCCGGCGCCCCTGAGCGCTGGCGGCTTTTCGCTGCTCGTGCCGCTCACCGAGGGGACCAATACGCTGACCGCTGTCGCGGCTAATCCCGGAGGGAACACGGGCTCCGCCAGTGTCGCGGTGACGCTGGACACGACGCCGCCGCATATCTCGATTGACACTCCCAAGGGCAGCGCGGTGACGACCGACTCGGCCATCGCCGTGTCGGGCACGGTGAACGACATCGTGGTCGGCACCGTGAACGATCAGGAGGCGCAGGTCACGGTCAACGGTGTCAGCGCGCAGGTCGCGAACAGGACGTACGCGGTCTCTTCAATACCCCTCGCGTTGGGCCAGAACACCGTCCAGGTGATCGCGCGTGACAGGGTCGGCAACACCGCGACCGACTTCATCACGATGACCCGCGTGTCGGCGACGGAGCCGCCCGCGCCCGCTATCGGCGAGGCGGTCATCACCAGGTCGCTCAGTATCGTCTCCGGCAACAGTCAGAGCGCGGGCATCGGCGCCGAGCTGTCCGCTCCGCTGGTGGTCGTGCTTCGTGACTCGTCGGGCAGTCCACTTCCGAATCAACCGGTGGTGTTCAAAGTCACAGGCAACAGCGGCTTGGTCGCTTCAGGCGGGGCGGGCACGCCCTCCGCGGCGGTCATGACCGACACGAACGGACAGGCGCAAGTGCTGTGGACGCTGGGGCAGCGTTCTGGTGCCGGCATCAACAGCGTGCGCGCGTCGGCCGCGCTGACCATC
>JANNHC010000523.1:0-6317 GCA_031404215.1 Acidobacteriota bacterium | reverse complement strand
CGAGCGGCAGCGGCAGCCCGCCGGTCCGCTCCGACCACCACTCGCCAAGGTCCACGATCTTCCGCAGTCCTTCATCCTGGTACGTCAGCTGGCCCTCGTGGATGAGCAAGCCTGCCTCCGCCTTGCCGTCGAGGACCGCCTGCTGGATCTCGTCGAACGGCACGACGACGTACTCGAAGTCAGGTTCATAGATGCGAAGGGCAAGGTAGGCGGTCGTCAACGTGCCGGGAATGGCGATGCGGCTGCCCTTGACCCCTTTCGTCGAGCTGCCTTCCTTCGCCACCACGATGGGACCGTACTTGTCGCCCATGCTCGCGCCGTGCGGGAGGAGCGCGTACTTGTCCACCAAATGGGCGTACGCATGAAACGACACGGCGGTCACTTCGTATTTCCCGTCGAACGCGGCGCGATTGAGAGTCTCGATATCCTTGAGCACCTGATCGACGACGATGCCCCCAGTTTCGACGTTGCCGCTCGCCAATCCAAAAAACATGAACGCGTCGTCCGAATCAGGACTGTGCGCAACGGTAATGCGGGTTTGATCCATAGCTTCCAGTTTCCAGTTTCCAGTTCCCGGTTCCACCTGGCCGACCTGCCAGCCTGTACACTGCCAACCCAAGCGCGCCTAGGCCCTGAGCCCTGAGCCCTTCAACGCCCTGACAACCGTTGAGACTCGCTCGATCGCGAAATCGATGTCCGCTTCCGTCGTGGGACGGCCAAGGCCGAAGCGGATCGACGCACCGGCGCGATCGCCGACGGCGCCGATGGCTTTCAGCACGTGCGAAGGCGCCTGGCTGCCGGAGCTGCACGCCGATCCCGTCGAGACCGCGAGGTCTCCTAGCGCCATCAGCAGCGCCTCCCCTTCGATGTCGTCGAAGCTCACGTGCAGGTTGTGCGGCAGGCGGCGATCGGTCGCGGGACCGTTGAGGCGCACGCCGTCGAGGTGGCTCTGCAGGCCGGCCAACAGGCGATCGCGCATGCCGGACAGGCGCGCCGACTCCCGGGGCATCTCCTCGCGGCAAATCTCCGCCGCGCGTCCGAGGCCGACGATGCCCGGCACGTTGAGGGTGCCGGAACGAAAACCGTTCTCGTGCCCTCCGCCGTCGATCTGGCAGGTCAACTCGAGTTTGGGCTTTCGCCGACGGACGTAGAGAGCACCCGCCCCCTTTGGCCCGTAGTATTTGTGGCCGGTCAGCGACAGGAGGTCGATACCTGCTGACCCGACGTCGAGAAGAACCTTCCCCGCCGCCTGTGCCGCGTCCGTATGGAACACCACGCCGCGCTGCTGGGCAATCGCGCCGATCTCCGCGAGGGGCTGGAGGACGCCGATTTCGTTGTTGGCCGCCATGATCGAGATGAGGACCGTGCGGCTCGTGATGGCGGCGCGAAGCTCGTCGAGGTCGATGAACCCCCTCGCGTCCACGCCAAGCCGCGTGACGCGGCACCCCTCACGTTCGAGGCACGCGCACGAGTCGAGCACCGACTTATGCTCGGTTACCGCGGTGATGATGTGGTCGCCGCGATCGCGGCGCGCGTGCACAGCGCCCTTGATGGCGAGGTTGTTGGACTCGCTCGCGCCGCTCGTGAAGACGATTTCGGAGGAACTGGCGCCGATGAGCGCCGCGACCTGCGAGCGCGCGGTGTCCACCGCCTTCTGCGATTCCCAGCCGTACGCATGCTGACGGCTCGCCGGATTTCCGAACTGCTCGGTAAAGTACGGGAGCATCGCCTCGAGGACCCGGGGATCGACCGGCGTCGTCGCGTGAAAGTCGAGATACACGGGCCGGCCCATGATTACGCGCGCGAGGTCTTGGTGAACGCCATCGGGACCGACGGCTCCTCGGCGGGAGGTTCGGTGGACACTTCCTGCAGCGAGCACGTGGCGAGCGCGGACAGGATGCGGTCCTTGATGCGCCAGAGCGGGTCGCGGACGCTGCACTTCGCAAACTGCCCGCAGTTTTCCGCTTCCGTGGAGCAGGCTGTGACCGTCAGCGGGCCGTCGATGGCCTGGATGATGTCCGCGACGGAAATCGCGCTCGCCCCCCGCGCCAGCCGGTATCCGCCGCGGGTTCCCTGGTGCGACGTCAACAGACCGCGGCGCGCGAGCCGTTGCAGCACCTTCGCCATCAGCTCGACCGGAATGTCGTACTGCTCGGCAATCTCCCGCGCGCTCGCCGACGCCAGGTCCGTGCGCGTGGCGAGGTGCTTCATCGCCATGAGCGCGTAGTCGGATTTCTTGGAAAGTCGCAGCATAATTATTTCTTCCGCCTACAGCAGGTCCTTCCGCCTGAAGGCGGAAGCCACAGCGTGTCGCGAAATCACCAGAGACCCAGTTGCAGCTTGGCGGCCTCGGACATCCGGTCCTTCGTCCACCCGGGTTCCCAGACGACGTCCACCACGGCATCGGTCACGCCCGCAACCCCTTTGACCTTCGTGCCGACTTCGGAGGGCAGCGACTGCGCGGCCGGGCACCCGGGCGCCGTCAGCGTCATCGTCACCAGCGCGACGCCGGCCGCATCGACCGCGACATCGTAAATGAGGCCGAGCTCGCAGATGTTCACCGGGATCTCCGGATCGAACACCGTGGAGATCGCCGCGAGAATCGCGGGCTTGAGCGCATCGGTCGTGGCCGGGTCGGCGGCGAACCCGGTCTTCGTCGTTTCCGGCGCGGGCGGCATCGCGTCTGGGATCATGGGCAGCGGTTTCATGGTTATTCGGTGGACGTGCGTGACTCGCGCGCGAGCGCCGCCTTGAGCGTGTGCCAGGCGAGGCTCGCGCACTTCACGCGCACGGGGAACTCGCGCACGCCGGCCAGTACGGAGAGCTTGCCGAGATCCTCGACCGGCTCAGCCGGCGGGGTCGTGACGACGTGGTGGAACCGCGCGAACAGCGCGCGCGCCTCCTCGACCGTCCGCCCCTTGACGGCGTCGGTCATCAGGGACGCCGACGCCTTCGAAATCGCGCAGCCGGAACCCTGGAACGCCACGTCGCGAATCACGTCGCCTTCCACCTGGACGTACAGATTCAGCCGGTCGCCGCAGAGGGGGTTGTAGCCCTCCGCGCGATGGCTCGGCGATTCGATCGTCCGGAAGTTCCTCGGGCGCTTGTTGTGATCGAGGATCACTTCCTGGTACAGGTCGCTCAGATCCGACATCAGGCGAATACCTCCCGGACGCGTTCCAGCGCGTCGATGAGGACGTCAATCTCCTCACGCGTGTTATAGATGCCGAGCGATGCGCGGATCGTCGCGGTGATGCCGTAGCGATCCATGACGGGCTGCGCACAGTGCTGTCCCGTGCGGACCGCCACGCCCTCGTTGTCGAGAATCGTTCCGGCATCGTGCGGGTGCACGCCTTCGAGCAGAAAAGACAGCACGCCGGTCTTCTGCCGCGCTTCGCCGATAATCCTGGACCCGGGGATTTCCCGCACGCGCGCCGTCGCGTACTCGAGCACCGCGTCTTCGTGGGCGTGCGCTGCGTCTCGATCGATCGTCATCAGGTAGTCCACCGCGGCGCCGAAGCCCACGACGCCCCCGATGTTCGGCGTCCCGGCCTCGAACTTGTACGGCACGACGTTGTAGAGCGTCTTCTCGAACGTGACCGACGCAATCATGTCGCCGCCGCCCTGGTACGGCGGCATGGCTTCAAGCAGGGACGCGCGGCCGTACAACACGCCCACGCCGGTCGGCCCGAACATCTTGTGGCTCGAGAACACGTAGAAGTCGCAATCGAGCGACTGCACATCGACCACCAGGTGGGGCACCGCCTGCGCGCCGTCGATCAGGACGACCGCGCCGCGTGCGTGCGCCTGCTCGGTAATCTCGCGGACCGGGTTCACCGTGCCAAGCGCGTTCGAGACGTGGCTCATCGACACGATCCGGGTCCGGGGGGACAGCAGCGCGGCGAATTGCTCCAGGTCGATTTCCCCGGCCGCGTTGATCGGAACGACGCGCAGCACCGCCCCCGTCTGTTCGCAGAGCAACTGCCAGGGCACGATGTTCGAGTGATGCTCGAGCCACGAGATAAGGACCTCGTCGCCAGCTCGAAGCGTCGAGCGCCCGTAGCTCTGGGCCACCAGGTTGATGCCGTCCGTCGTCCCCCGGGTCAGGACAATCGACCGGGTATCCGGCGCGTTGATGAATGCCGCGGCCTTTGCGCGTGCGCCCTCGTAGAGGGCCGTTGCGCGCTCGCTCAGCAGGTGTGTGGCGCGGTGGATATTGGCGTTTGCGTGCCGATAATAGTCGTCCATCGCGTCGAGCACGGCCTGGGGCTTCTGGCTCGTGTTCGCGCTGTCGAGATAGACGAGCGGCTTCCCGTGCACGCGCTCCGACAGGATCGGAAAGTCGCGCCGCACCTTCTGCACGTCAAACGTGGTGCGGACCGGGGCGGTTGCTGAAGAGGCCGTCGGGGTCATACCGCATCAATCTCCGCGAGATCTTTGGCGAGCTGCGCGTAGAGCTCGCCTTCGAGCGCCGACCGCAGGGCGTCGATCTTGACGCGATCGAGAATGTCGCCCGCGAAGGCATGAATCAGCATGTCGCGCGCCTCGAAATAGGTCAGCCCCCTGGCGCGCAGGTAGAAAATCGCGTCCTCGTCGAGCTGTCCGATCGCGGCGCCATGCGTGCATTTCACGTCGTCCGCGAAGATCTCGAGCTGCGGCTTCGTGTTGATAGAGGCGTCGTCGGAC
Organism: Acidobacteriota bacterium; assembly: GCA_031404215.1. Taxonomy (GTDB): domain Bacteria; phylum Acidobacteriota; class Vicinamibacteria; order Vicinamibacterales; family 2-12-FULL-66-21; genus JALZOC01. The sequence goes on along the minus strand of JANNHC010000523.1, from coordinate 1,631 downwards.
AACAGCAGCGCGCGGTTGGTCTGCTTGGCGTCCGTTTTCTGCGCATCCTGGCGAACGATGATCTTGCCGTTGAAAACCGCCCGGGCCTTGCCGCCCAGAATGCCTTTGTAGATTTCATGGCTCGGGCAGTGCGCCTTCGCGTGGTCGATCGTCGTGTGGTTGTCCACCAGCCGTTCGCCGTCGGCGAGGTAGAGCCCGTTCAGCGTGCACTCCGCGCCTTCGCCGTCGAGGAGTGCGCTGGCGTCGTTGCGCACGAGCCGGCCGCCGAGCGAGAAGGAGTGCGACGAGAAATTCGAGCTGCGCGCCGCATGCACGTGCATGCTCGCGATGTGGAACGCGTCCAGGCTTTCCTGCTGGACCTTATAGTGATCGACCACGGAGTGTTCGCCGGCAAAGACTTCCGTCACCGCGTTGGTGAAATAGGCACCGCCGCGCGGGCCGACGTAGGTTTCGACGATGCGCGACTGGCTTCGATCGCCGGCGACGATGAGTGACCGCACGTTCGACATGATCGGGCCGGAGGTCTCGGACATCGTGGTCACGAACAGCAGGTGCAGCGGCTGTTCGAGGACGACGCCGTCAGGAATGTACACATACGCACCGTCGGCTGCCAGGGCCGTGTTCAGCGCCGTGAAGGCCCTCGTGCCGAAGTCGGCGAGCTGCCCCAGGTAGCGCGGCACCACGTCAGGCTGGTCCGTCACCGCCGCCGCGAGCGACCCGACGCGAACGCCGTGCGGGAGGCCATCGGCGCGTGACAGATCTGGCGCCAACCGCCCGTTGACGATGACGATGCGGTGCGCCGCGTCGCTATAGAGGTACCCGGCGAGCTCCTCTTCGGTCGCACGGGTCGCGTCGGCGCCGGCCGGCCTGAACTCCGCCGCCACGATGGGCGCCACGTTCGTGAAGCGCCATTCCTCGTCGCGCACGGTGGGAAAGCCGAGCGCCGCGAAACGCGATGCGGCGCGGTCGCGAAGGTCCTGGAGCCAGCGAGGGCCGCCCTGCGGGCGTTGTTCGATGGCCGCCAGCCAGGGCTGAAGTTTTTCGGCCACCTGCGTCATCGCGCTCACGCTCCAACCGGCTGGGCGCCGGTCTCGAGCCATCCGTAGCCCCTTTTCTCGAGCTCGTGCGCCAGCTCCTTGCCGCCAGACTTCACGATGCGCCCGGCGCTGAGCACGTGGACGTGATCGGGCACGATGTAATCGAGCAGCCGCTGGTAATGCGTCACGACGATAATCGCGCGATCCGGACCGCGCATCGCGTTGACGCCCTTCGCGACCAGCTTCAGCGCGTCGATGTCGAGCCCGGAGTCCGTCTCGTCGAGAATCGCCAGCCTCGGCTCGAGCAGTGCCATCTGGAAGATCTCGTTGCGCTTCTTCTCGCCGCCGGAGAACCCCTCGTTGACCGGCCGCTTCACCAGCGCGTCGTCGATGTCGACGACCTTGGACTTCTCCTTGACCAGGGCCAGGAAGTCCATCGCGTCCAGCTCGGGCTGGCCGTGGTGCTTGCGCTTGGCGTTGAGCGCGGCCTTGAGGAAATAGGCGTTGTTCACGCCGGCGATCTCGACCGGGTACTGAAACGCCATGAAGACCCCTTCGCGGGCCCGCGTGTCGGGATCCATCTCGAGGAGGTCT
>JANNHC010000522.1:0-2393 GCA_031404215.1 Acidobacteriota bacterium | reverse complement strand
TCGCCCTGTAATCCGATGTTTCGCCGTAGTTGACCTGAGTCAACCTCGCCACCGGGGGGAACCTTAGAGTGGATTCGAGGCCGCCGTCGTCGCGCGCCGTCCTGAAAAGGAAACGCAAATGGAATGGCTTTCGCAGAACTGGATCTGGCTGCTCTTCATCGGAGCTATGGTCGCAATGCATCTTTTCGGCCACGGCGGCCATGGCGCCCATGGCGGTCAGGGCAAGGCCACGAGGGGTCACGGCGGTTGTGGCAGCGGGCATGCCCCTGATGACGATCCGAAGTCGAAAGAGCGCCCGCGGCCCGAAGCGGGTCATGAGGGCCATTCGACGTGAAGAAGCGCAGCGCTAACGATGTCGATGTCGCCGTAACCACCGTCGCTAAGCCGCTCGCCGGGGACACGATGGCGTACCAAGCGGAATTCTTCCGCCGGTCGATCCTGTTCCTCGACATTCTTCGCGTGCGCGCCAACAACATGCTGGCGCACGAGCAGGCGGGCCTGCCTCCGCTGCTCGATTTCGAATACGAGACGCTTCTCGATGCGCGCCGGTTCGAGCGTCCGGCCAACTACGCGCTGTTGCATATCACCGGATGCGGAGAAGACACCGCGAAGGATTGCGAACGCCCCGGCGCGCGCCCCGTGATCATCATCGATCCTCGCGCCGGCCACGGCCCCGGCATGGGCGGCTTCAAGCACGATTCCGAGGTCGGCATGTCGTTGCACGAAGGCCATCCGACGTACTTCGTGATCTTCCATCCCGAGCCGTGTCCTGGGCAGACCCTCGCCGACGTGCTCCATGCCCTGCGCCGCTTCGTGGACGAGGTGGCACGGCGTCATCCGAAAACCGCGCCGACGGTGTACGGCAACTGCCAGGGCGGTTGGGCGGCGGCGCTCCTCGCGGCGACCCACGATGGCCTCATCGGGCCCACCGTCATGAATGGCTCGCCGCTTTCCTATTGGGCGGGTGAAGCCGACGTGAATCCGATGCGGCTCTCCAGCGGCCTCCTCGGCGGCACCTGGCTCACCCACTTCATGAGCGACCTGGGCGACGGGCGGCTCGATGGAGCGTGGCTCGCGGAGAATTACGAGCTCCTCAATCCCGCCAACACCCTCTGGGAAAAAAACTACAACGTGTTCCGGGATGTCGACGGCGAGCGCGAACGCTTCCTCGAGTTCGAGCGTTGGTGGAACGGCTTTTATTTCCTCGGCCGCGAAGAGATGGTGGCCATCATGGAGAACCTGTTTATCGGTAACCGGCTCGAGCAGGGCAAGCTGCGCATCTGCGAGGACTGCGTGGCCGATCTGAAGGCGATCCACAATCCGCTGGTCATATTTGCCTCCAGCGGCGACAACATCACGCCGCCGCACCAGGCGCTCAACTGGATTCCCGCCGTCTATCCGACCACCAAGGCACTCAAGGAGGCTGGACAGCGCATCGTGTATCTCCTCAATCCGCATGTGGGACACCTTGGGATCTTCGTCTCTTCCAGTGTGGCGAAGCTCGAGCACCGGGCGATCCTCGAAAATCTCGACGAGATCGAGCGCCTGAAGCCGGGGCTCTACGAGATGAAGATCGTGAATCCGACGGGTGATCCGGACTGCCGCAAGCCCCAGTATTCCGTCCGCTTCGAGCCGCGCAAGGTCGAGGACATCCGCTTCGAGTACCCGCTCGCTGAGTTCGAACGCGCCCGGGACGTATCGGAGTGGAACGAGGCGATCTACAAGGCCTTCGCGAGCCCTTGGGTGCGCGCAACCGCCAGCCCTCTCACTGCGCTCCTCCAGAAATGGCTGCATCCGATGCGGGTGAGCCGGTACATGTTCTCCGAGCGGTTGAATCCGTGGATGGCGGGGTTACCCGCGCTCGCTGCGGCCTTGCCGCGCGATCCACGCGGCGCTTCGCCCGAGAATCCGTGGATGCGCGCGGAGCAATCCGTCAGTCAGCAGATCGTACTGGCCCTGGAGAAGTACCGGAAATCGCGCGACCAGGGCTACGAGCGGCTGTTTTCCTCGATCTATGGGGCGCCGTTCGCGCCCCTCCCCGCCCGCCGCAGGACGCAGGCGGGTTTGATTTCAACGACAAAAGGAGTTTGACGTGAGAACGGAAATCCTGAATGTAAAGGGAATGACGTGCGGCAGCTGCACGAGCGCCGTCACGAAAGCGCTGCAAGCCACGCAAGGCGTCAAGGATGTCGCCGTCGACCTGGATTCGGGAAACGCGACGATTCGATTCGACGAGGGTGCCGCATCCCTCTCCGAGCTGCGAGGCGCCGTAGCCCGCGCGGGATACGAGGTGGTGGATAAGCCCGCCGCCCAGAAGTCAGACGGCGGCTGCGGCGGCTGCGGCGGCGGCGGCGGCGGCGGCTGAGCCGCGCGGTATCCCGGAGATTACGCCA
>JANNHC010000521.1:0-16671 GCA_031404215.1 Acidobacteriota bacterium | reverse complement strand
GAAAGCTCGTCGCGGAAGCGACGGTGCAGGACGACCACCGCATTCCAATGTGGACCCCCACCTGGCGGGCAAGCTGGTTGGTGCCGACGGAATTGGGCACCACCGAGTTGTTCAGGCCGGTGATAACGCTGCCGTTCACCGTGTCGCGGCCCCCCCGCCCCCCGGCCTCCGTCCCCGCCGCCGGCGGCGGCGGTTGCGCCGCTCGGCCTGCTCGGCTTCGGTGCCGCGCGGCTCCCGCGCCTCCCCGCCCCCCCCGCTGGGCGGTTGCAGGGGCGGAACGGCGCCGGGCCGGTACTGGACGACACCCTCCAGCGCCCGGGCTCGCCGCTCGTCGAAGTCGAGCCGGCTCGACATCGATTCGACTCGCATCTTGAGGTTCTTCACATCGATCCCGACCCGAGTCGTTTCGAGCACGAGGTTGTGGATGACCTCGTAGTACAGCGGCTCCAGCGCCGCCTGTTGCGCGTTCAGCTTCGACTGGATGTGGAGCGCCTCGATGAGCGGGTTCGGATTGAAGAACAGCTTGAGGATCGGCCTCAGCAGCCGGCGCATGAACGCCAGGAATCCACGGTGTGTCTCGAAGAGCGTCGTGTCCTCGAACGTAAAGTTCGGAGGCAGCGACGCTTCGCGCTTTCGCCTGAACTGTTCGAGAAGGTCCGAGCGGACGCCCCGGGGGTCCAGAAACTTTTCGAGCTTGACGTTCGCCAGCTCGCGAATCTCGTCTTCGGTGTAATCCACGCCGCGTTTCTCGCGAATCCGCGTGCGGATCTGCCGCATGATCTGCTCGACGTCGACGTGATCGGAACGAACGGAAAAATCAGTCATTGGGGTCTCGTTAATTTTCGATTGTCGATGCTGACTGTCGATTGGCTGTTCCCTCAATCACCCCTCAGCAATTTCCAATCAGCAATTCATTTCTCACCCGTGCGTTTCTTGTGCACGAATTCGGGCGCCTGCGCGATGCACGTGCCGAGAATGCCCAGCGAGCGGGTCAGCGCTCTCGCGCCGGTCAGGTTGATCTCCGCGACGGCAGTCCCGACGTCTGGATAGCCGTCGGCGTCGGCCTTGACCGTTCCCCAGTTCCGAAACAGGCGTCCCCACGGCCCGTCGAGGACCTCCCGCATCGCGCGCTTCGCGTTGTACGGATACCAGAAGCTGTCGTGATAAATCACGCTCGCGATGTAAGCCCACGGCGCCAACACGGTCTTCAGCGACCACTCGACGGGCTTCTTCATCGGCCCCCAGTAGATCTTGTGCTGCATGCGCGAGGCGAACGTCGTCTTCTTGAACGGGCCGACGAAATGCCAGTTCTCGTCTGCGGCGGACGTGTCGCCGACGATTTCGATGTCCCGTGGGTCCCCACAGCCGAGACCGAGGTCGTGCGCCATCCGGATGAACTTGATGGACATCGGGTCGAACCCCATCAGTTTGGCCGCCACCGCGTCGATGGCGGTCTGGTCCGCGCTGGCGAGGATGACGTTCTTCGAGTACGGCACCATGCAGCGGGGGCCCGGCCCGTCCCCGGCGAACGTCCCGTCCATCACCGCGAACACCCCGCGGTGAATCTTCCTCTGGATCATCAGGAGATCGACGAGTGTTTCGTGGATGACCGGATGCGTCCAGTGCCGGTGCTCGTTCAGCAAGCCGCCGAACGCGTTCTTCATCGCGCCCGTGGTCGTCGTGAACACGTGGGTCTTCACGGTCGGCAGGTGGATGATGTTCTCCCCGATGAAGCGCTTCGGAATCATGAAGCCCTTCGGGTACACCTCATTCAGACACGTGAACTTCTTCGTCAGGTCGCCGACGGCGTCGCGGATGTTGATCCACTCCTCGGTCTCGTAGATGTGAATGTTCCGCAGGTTGTGCGCCGTCACGACGTCGAGTTGCTTGTTTTCCCGCTCGCCCAGATGCGCATCGATGACGACGGTGCGGTTATGGCAGGCGTGCATCAGCGACGGATCGTATCCGTCCTGCTTCATCGCCCGGATCACGCCCTCGAGCTGCCACGGCGTGGTCGAGCTTCCGGGAAAGAAGAAGTGCCAGGAGATGTTGACCTTGAGCGCGGTGTCGGCGTCGCGCGCGATCACATCCTGGTAGCCGGCCAGGTTCATCACCGAGTGGTAATCGCGTAGCACCGTCCCCGGTGCCGTGCGCAGGATTGCGACTTTCGCTTTGGGCATTCTGTGTCCGTGGGCCGCGGCGTCAGCCCCACACCATGTCGCGTGGGCCGTAAATGATCAGGGCCACGGCGACTGCCCATAGTGCCACGCAGAGGAGGAGCGGACGGTCGTTCAGCAGCATCTCGGCCGGGCTGCCGCCCCCCTCTTTCTGGTGTACCAGGTAAAGGTAGCGAAAGATTCCGTAAAGCGGAAAAGGCAGGGTCAGGCCCAGGTGCGTCGTGTGGAACTTCTCGACCGTTTCCGGGTTGATCGTGTAGAACGCATAGGCGACCAATGTCGAGGCCGTCACCACCGAAATCATCTGGTCGAGCAGATACGGAGTGTATTCCTGCAGGATCGGTCGATGGCTCGTCGCGTCGTCTGCCAGCAGGACCAGCTCGTGCCGGCGCTTGCTCAACGCCAGGAAGAGCGCCAGCAGGATCGTCAGGAAGAGCAGCCAGTTGCTGATTGGGACGTCGATCACGACCGCTCCGGCTGCCGCGCGCAGGACGAATCCGATCGCGATCGTCAGGACGTCGATGATGACGACGTGTTTCAGCGGGCCCGAGTAGCACGCGAGCAGCCCCACGTACGCCATCGCGAAAAACCCGAACTCGGACCGCAGCGCAAAGGCCAGGGCCAGCGCGATCGTCCCGAGGATCGCCGCGGCCGTGAGCGCCGCCGGCACCGGCACTACGCCAGAGGCAATGGGCCGGTTCTTCTTGATGGGATGGCGCCGATCGGCGTCCCGATCCGCCACGTCGTTGAAGAGGTACACCACACCCGACAACGCGCAGAAGATCACGAAACCGGCTGAGGCGTATGCCACCGACCGCGGGTCCAGCAGCCGCTGGCCGAACAACAGGGCGGCGAAGATGATGAGGTTCTTCGTCCACTGCGAAGGGCGCAGCGAGAGGACGAGGCTCAGCGCCAGCGGCCGCGCGGAGACGCCGTCGCGTCCCGGGCGCGGCTCGGCCCGCTCGATGATGTCCGGAATACTGTGTCGCGCCATCTACAGCGCGGCGGGTATGTACGCGGCCTGGCTAGCTGCTGAAGCTCTTAATCGCATCCGGCTCGGACTCGTAGGTCTCGAACACGGTCAACAGCTTCGTGATGGCGAGCAGATCCTGAATGCGCTTCGTGAGGTTCAGCAGCTTCAGCTTCCCCCCCTGCCGGCTCACCGTCGTGTATGTGCGGACGATTTCGCCCAGGCCCGCGCTGTCGATGTAGGGGACGCCTTCGAGGTTGAGCAGCAGTTTCTTCTTGTCCTGATGAATGAGCGAGTTGATCTTGTCCTTCAGGAGCTCGTCGCCTTCTCCGAGCGTCATTTTTCCCTTTAGGTCCAGAATCGTCACACCGTTGACGACTCGTTCGTCGATCTGCATCGCCGCTCCCTCCAAGTCCGACCGCGCCGGCGGGACCGTCCAGCCCCCGCCGGTGGCGTGACGTTCAACCGCCTGAAGCGCCTGCCCCAGGCCCTACGTTTCACAAGAAATAGACCGGCCAGCGTACTACGCGCGTTGCGAGAGTGTCAAGAAATCCAGCGCTTTCTGCGCCTTCGGTCCTGTTGTCGAGTGTTTAGACACCGGATTCCCCCGGCTGGTCCTTCGGATCGCTCCTGGTCCCGGGCAGATCGAGAAGGGGACATTGGCGCGACCAGCGGAGAACCCCGCGGCCTTTCGCTGAAGCGCTCCTCGCCAGCTTGGCCCATTGACGGCAATAATAATAGCACGTAATGTGGTGCTGCACGTGGTTGACGTGCAAAAACTGAAAACTTCATGAAGACCAATATCACGCTCAAACTCGATGTAGACCTCTTGCGTGAAGCGCGTGTCCTTGCAGCCGAGGAGGGTCAGTCCGTCAGCGCCCTTCTGACGGAACGACTCGAGTCGTTGGTGCGCGAGCGCAAGGCCTTTGACAGGGCCCGTCGCCGCGCGCTCGCGAGGCTGCGAGAGGGTTTCGATCTGCGATGGACACCCCCCAAGTCTCGGGACGAACTCCATGAGCGATAAGTTCTTCGTCGACACGAACATCCTCATGTACGCGCACGACACGTCGGCGGGCGCGAAGCATGAGCGCGCCAAGGCGCTGCTGGAGGAGCTATGGCGAGACAGGTCTGGAGTCGTGAGCACACAAGTCCTGCAGGAACTCGCTGTTAACCTCCGCCTGAAAACGGCAAAGCCTCTGGACGCGAAGGCGACGCGCGAGGTTATCGCGGATTATTTGGCATGGGACGTCGTGACGAACACTGGAGAATCGATTCTGGAGGCGCTGGACCTGGAGGAGCGTTACCGCATCTCTTTCTGGGACGCCCTCATAGTCCAAGCCGCTGAACGCTCCGGCGCGAGCATTCTTTACTCCGAGGACCTGTCGGAAGGGCAAACATACGCGTCTGTGCGCATCCTCAATCCCTTGCGCGACGAACAACGGACGTCTGAAGAGCCCACAAGTTGAGGTGAGAGCGAACGGTGAGCACTCCTGAGAATTCCGTTACGGGATTGCCAGACCCACACCGGCATCCGGATGGCGCCCTCTACTCATGACGGATTGCCACGAGCGGGTCGAGACGCGTCGCCCGGGTTGCCGGCAGCGCGCACGCGATGCATGTAAACAGGACCAGCGTGGCGGCCACCATCGCGAGCGAGCGCGGATCGGTCGCTCTGACATCCGGTTGGCCGCTCGAGAATAGGTGCTCCCATAACACCGTGCACCCGATACCCGCCAAGAAGCCGATCGTCAGCTGCAGGAATGCGGTCCGCAGAATCATCCGCACAACGAACGACGCTGGGGCGCCGAGTGCCAACCGCACGCCGATTTCGTGCGTCTGCCTGGTAACTCCGTGGGCGGCCACGGCGTAGACACCCACGACCGAGAGTCCAACCGAAATCGCCGTCAACGTTAGGAATAACGCCGCCGATATGCGGTTCAGCCATCCCGCGTCCCGCACGACGTCCCGCATCGTTCGCACGCGGTACACCGCCAGCGACGGGTCGAGAGCCTGGACTTGTTCCCGCAACGACGTCGTAAGGCGTTCCGGCGGCTGGTGGCCGCGGATGAGCACGGTCGCTGTCGGAGACGGGGCAGAGTCGTACAAAACGTATGCGGCCGCCTGTGGGTCCCGGGCCGCGCGTTGCCGAACGTCAGGGGCAACCCCGATGATGGTCAGCCACCGCGGCGGTGTTGGTGTTTTGTTGTCGACCGCGACGAGCGCGATACGCTGGCCGATCGGATCACGATCCACGAAGAACTGCTGCGCCAGCCGCTCGTTCACGACTGCTTCGGACTCTGACCCATTGACGCCAGCACCCGAGAACTCTCGCCCACGGACCATGGCGAGCCCCAAGGTTTCGAAATACCGCGGGCCCACCGCCAATGTTTCGACGAGCGGCGCCCCGGCGGGATCGGTGTCCCCGTGATCCACGATCTCCAGACGCTGTTCCGATCCCCCTGAAAGTGGCAGTGCGCTGGCGACCGACGTCGACGCGATGCCGGGAACGGCCTGCAGACGTTTGCCAAGCTTCCGGTAAAACTCGGCCCGCTCGCCCGGTTCACGGTATGTCGCCGCAGGGAGGGAGACGACACCGGTGACGACGGCCCGAGTCTCGATCAGCTTATCGGAGGGAAGAGGTGCCCTGACGGTACGAATATTGACACTGAGGCCCGCCAACAGCACCACCGCCAACGCGATCTCCGCCGCCAGAAACCCGGTCGTCCAGCGGCGGGTGGTGCCTGCCGTGACGCCTCCGCGTCCTCCCGCCTTGAGGACGTGCGCTACGTCTGGCTTGGACACTTGGATAGCCGGCAGCACAGCAAAGATGAGTACGGTCAGCACGGACACGCTCACCAGCGCCGCGACGATACGGAGGTCCAGGGAGTAATCGAACCAGTAGGGCAGGGCGTTTTCGGGCATGGCGCTGCGAAACAGCCGGACCCCGACCGCAGCCACGCCCAAGCCCCCGAGTCCGCCGAGACCGGCAAGGACGACTCCTTCCATCAGGAGCTGCCGGAACACGCGCAAGCGCGTTGCGCCCAGAGATGTGCGGATGGCGATCTCCCGGGTGCGCCCCAATCCGCGCGCGAGCATCAAATTGGCGACGTTCGCCGCGGAGATCAGGACGACCAAGAAGCCGGCCGTCATGAAAGCGAGCCATGCCGGCTCCGTCACCCGGCCGAAATACTGTTCGTTAATCGGCACGGTCTTCGCCCGCACATGCGCGTTTGACTGCGGATGCTCGATGGACAGCCTTGTGAAGAACGCGTCGACCTCTGCGGCGGCGCTCTGCAAGGGGATGTCGTCATGCAATCGGCCGAACGCACTCAAGGTGCGGGGCTCCCGTCGCTGTGCGCTCAGGTCGGGCGCATAGGCCAGAGGCAGCCAGATCGCCGCGGTGCTCGGGAATCCGGAGCGATCACGAACAACGCCGATGACCGTCGTTGGCGCGCCATTCACCAGTATCTGCCGGCCAAGCACCCCAGGGTCGGCACCATAGCGAGACTGCCAGACACCACGTCCAAGAATGCCAACCGCTGGACGCCCGGGCTGATCGTCCTCCGGCTCCAAACCGCGACCGAGCAGTGATTGCACACCGAGCACACCGAACGCGTTGCCCGATGCGTAATTTGCCTCGACTCGCTCAGGTGTGCGGCCATCACCAGCGATCACGACCGCCTCACTAGTAAACGCGGCCATTCCCTCAAAGCTCCGGGTCGCGCGTTTCAGCTCCTCGAACTCAACAAGAGAGATCCCACCGTCCCGTGTTTTCTCATCAATGGTGGTGAGATAGAGCACCCGCTCGGCCGCGGGGATCGGGAGGCCCCGCAAGGTGTGGGCGTACAGGATCGTGAACAGCATGTTATTGACGCCGATACCGACCGCGAGCACGAATGCCGCGGCGACGGTAAACGCCCGGTCGCGCCGCAGCAGCCGTACGCCGAACCGCGCATCGTTCCACAGGCCATCGACCAGTGGGAGACCACGCTGTTTGCGGTAGTCGGCCTTGACGTTATCCACGACGCCAAAGCGTCGACGTGCTGCGAGACGGGCTTCAGCCTCTGACATACCGGCTGCAACACACTCGTCTGTCAGCATGTCCAGGTGCGCCTGCAACTCTTCCGACAGCCTCTCGTCCCGGCGTCGCCGCAGAACCAGGTCCAGCAAGCGGGATACGAGGACTCGGACGGCGGTCACGACTCGTCCTCCAGCAGACGATTGACCAGCGACACCGTGCGGCCCCAGAGCGCGGCCTCCGCTTGGAGCTGCCGCCGGCCCGGTGCGGTGATCGAGTAGAAGCGCGCTCGGCGATTGTTCTCGCTCGTGCCCCAGGCGCTTCGAACCCAGCCTCTCTGTTCCAGACGGAGCAGCGCGGGATATATCGTGCCCTGATTCAGGGCCAATCCGCCCTGGGCGACCTGCTCAATGCGTCGCGCGATCCCGTAGCCGTGCAGGGGGCTGAGAACGGCGAGCGTCTTCAACACCATCAAATCGAGCGTGCCGTACGGCACTTCGGCATCAGGGGGGCTCATTGCGACTCCGGGCTGAATGTCCGCACGACTATGCCACCAGTCGTGTTGAAAGACAACATGAGGCAAGGCGGCCGCGGCCCGTCCACGGAGAACGTGACAGCCCCGTGCGCGCAGGATGGCGCATCGATGTGATTCGCCGAGCCCTCAACCCCTACCGCGCGGCTGGCGCCAGACGCCGCGCGCGCTTCTGCGCTTCGAGCGCCAGCTCCATGGCGAGAAACGTTCGCGCCTGCGAGTCGGTTGTGTCCGTGCGGTTCAATACATCGTCCACCAGACGCCCGCCGTAGGGGAGAGCCACGTCGCTGCAGTCCACGTGGCGCGATCCGTTCTGGTCGACCAGAAACAAGTGATCCCCGCCGGGACGGCCCGCGATGTCCACCGTCTTTCGAAGCTCGATATACCCCTCGGTGCCGAGTATCGTCATCCGGCCGTCGCCGTAGGTCTTGAGGCCGGCGGGCGAGAGCCAATCGACCCGGATGTAACCGGCCCCGCCGTCTCCGCTCAGCATGACGTCGCCGAAATCTTCGAGCCCCGGATACTGCGGATGATTCAGGTTGCCTGCCTGGGACGCGACGACGTCGGCGCGTGTGGAGCCGGTCAAAAAGAGATACGCATCAAGGTTGTGTGACGTGAGATCGCAGAGGATGCCGCCGTATTTCTCGCGCTCGAAGAACCAGGCCGGGCGCGTCTGCGGATTCATGCGATGCGGCGCCAATCCGATGGTCTGTACGACGCGGCCGATCGCGCCCGCCCGCACCAGCTCGCCGGCCTTGTGGATGGACTTGCTCTCGTGCCGCTCGACGAGCACGGAGAAGATCCGCTTCGTCCGTGCCTGTACCCGTCGAACCTCCGCGAGCTGCTCGAGCGTCGTCGCGGCGGGTTTGTCCGCCATGAAGTCCTTGCCGTGCTCCATGACTTCGACGCCGAGCGGCGCGCGCTCGCTGGGAACGGACGCGCAGACGACGAGCTGAATGGAAGGATCGTCAAGAATCTCCTTCTCGCTCCGAGCGAGCCTCGCTTGTGGAAAACGCTTCACAAACGCGCTCGAGAGCTCTGGCTCCTTTGCGAAGAACGAAGCGAGCTCTCCACCGCCGCGGATTACGGTCTCCACCTGGCCGTTGATGTGACCATGATTGAGCCCGATGGCTGCGAAACGAATGCGCGCCGGTCGCGCCGCTGGGGGTATCGCCTGAACTGACGGCAGACGGCGCGCCGAACCCGCGAGCGCCACCGTCGCAGACGTGCCCAGAGAGGACTTGAGGAACTCGCGCCTGGTTTTCGGATTCACGCTCATGAGTCTCCTCGTCCTCTACGCGTCCCCTGAGCCCTGATCCCTTTGTCCAGTCTACGCGGGTTCGGCCTTGCGTCCGGCGCCGCGTAGCGTTTGCACGACGACGTACAGAACGGGAATGAAGATCAGGTTGAGGAAGGTAGACACGAACATGCCTCCCGCGACCGCCGTGCCGACCGAGTGTCGCGCCGCCTCTCCCGCACCCGTGGCGAAGACGAGCGGTAGCACGCCAAGGATGAAGGCCAGCGAGGTCATCAGGATCGGCCGCAGCCGGATGCGAGCGGCCTCGACGGCCGCTTCAACCACGTTCATTCCCCTCGCGCGCAGTTGTTCGGCGAACTCCACGATCAGGATCGAGTTCTTCGCCGCAAGCCCGATCAGCATGACCAGACCGACCTGGCAGTAGACGTCGTTCGACAACCCACGCGCCCATTGTGCGCCCAGCGCGCCAAGGACCGCGAGCGGAACGCCCAGGAGCACGATGAACGGCAGCACGAGGCTTTCATACTGCGCCGCCAGCGTCAGGTACACGAGCACGAGCGCCAGGCCGAAGATATACAGGGACTGCTGGCCGGCTTTTGTCTCTTCGAGCGAGATACCCGACCATGCATGGCCCATGCCTTGCGGCAGCGCCTGATCGGCGATCCGCTCCATTTCCTTCAACGCCTCGCCGGAGCTGACCCCTGGAGCCGCCGATCCGTTGAGTGACGCGGCGCGGAAGAGATTGAAGTGGCTGATGACCTGCGGCGCCGTCGTCTCGCGGAGCTGGACGACCTGCTCGAGCGGGATCATGTCGCCGGATCGCGAACGCGCATACAGCTGCTTGAGTGCCTGGGGACTCGATCGAAAGCGCTGGTCTGCCTGTACGTACACGCGGTACGCGCGGTTGTTGAACTCGAAATCGTTGACGTACTGCGACCCGAGGAAAATCTGGAGCGCGCTCGTGATTTCGTTGAGCGGCAGCCCCAGCGCGAGCGCGCGCTGGCGATCGATGGTGACCTGGATCTGCGGATCGTTCGCGGTGAACGCGCTGAACAACCCTCGCAGCTTGGGCGATTGATTGCCCGCCGCGACGACAGCCTGGGTGCCCTGCGCGAGGGTCTCGATGCTCGTGCCGGTCTGGTCGAGAATCTGGAATTCGAACCCGCCGAAGCGGCTGAGGCCCGGAATGGCAGGGGGCGTGAAGCTGACGACGATCGCTCCCGGGATAGAGAACAGCGGGCCGCTGATCCGGCGCAGCACCGCCTGCAGTCCGTGGTCGGCCCCCTTTCGCTGGTCGTACGGCTTGAGGCGGACGAACATGATCCCCGTGTTGGAGGCCGCCCCGCTGAAGCTGAATCCCATGACCGAGAAGATCGCCATGACGTCGCGGTCGCTGCCGATAATCTGCTCGGCCTGCGTCGCGATCTTTGCGGTGTATTCAAGCGAGGCGCCGGGCGGCGCCTGGATTTGGGCAATGAAGTACCCCGGATCCTCCTCGGGCACGAACGACTGCGGCACCGTGCGCAGCACCCACCACGTCAGGCCGAGCGTCGCGATGAACACCGCCACGATCGCCCAGCGCCACGCGATGCCGCGGCGCAGCGCGCGAACATAGGTGTTCGTCCCGCCGGTGATGACGCGCTCGAAGAACGTGAAGAAGCGCCCTTTGTGGTGGCTCTCGCGGTCCAGCAGCAGGGCCGACAACGCCGGCGTCAGCGTGACGGCGTTGAACGCCGAGAGCGCGACCGCGAACGCGATCGTGATCGAAAACTGCGCGTAGAGACGGCCCGTCGTTCCGGGGAAGAACGCCACGGGCACGAAGACCGCGACGAGCACCAGGGCTGTCGCGATGACGGCGCCGAGCACTTCGCCCATCGCGTCGGACGCGGCCTTTCGCGCCGTGACCTTGAACTCCTGGATGTGCCGCTCGACGTTCTCGATCACCACGATCGCATCGTCCACGACGATGCCGGTGGCGAGGATCAGCCCGAACAGCGTGAGCGTGTTGATGGAGAAGTCCATCAACTTGATGAAGCCGAAGGTGCCGATGAGCGAAACCGGGATCGTGATCGCCGGAATCAACGTGCTCCGCCACGTCTGGAGAAAGACGAAAATCACGAGCACGACGAGCACGTTGGCTTCCGCGAGCGTCTTGATGACCTCCCGGATCGACTCTTCCACGACGTCGGTGGTGTTGAACGCGACCTGGTACTTGACGCCCGGCGGGAACCGCTTCGACAAGCGCTCGAGTTCCGCGACGACGGCGTGCTCGACGTCGAGCGCGTTCGCCGTCGGCAGCTGGATGACGCCGAAGCCGACCGCTTCCACCCCCTGGAACCTGAGCTGCGAGCTGTACGTTTCCGCGCCTAGCTCCGCGCGTCCGACATCCTTCAGCCGCACCAGCGATCCGTCCGCGCCGCTCTTGACGATGATGTCGTCGAACTCGCTCGCCTCGCGCAGCCGGCCGACCGCACGAACGCTGATCTGGTACATCTGACCGGCGGGCGCCGGCGACTGGCCGAGGCTTCCTGCCGCGACCTGCACGTTCTGCTCGCGGAGCGCCCCGACCACGTCGTTCGCCGTGAGGCGGCGCGCGGCGAGCCGCTCCGGATCGATCCAGAGGCGCATCGAGTACTTGCGCTCGCCGAAGATCGTGACGTCGCTCACGCCCGGCACGCGCTTGAGCGCGTCCTTCACGTAGACGTCGATGTAGTTGCTCAGAAAGAGCGAGTCGTAGGCGTTGTTGTCGGCGTAGACCCCGACCGCCATGACGAACCCGGTGGCCTGCTTGGACACCGTGATGCCGGTCGTGCGGACCTCGGTCGGCATCCGGCCGAGCGCCTGGTTGACGCGGTTCTGCACGTCCACCTGCGCCGCGTCCTGGTCGCGCGTGATATCGAAGGTGACGCTGATGCTGGCGGTGCCGCTGTTGGTGCTCGACGAGGTGATGTAGAGCATCCCCTCGACGCCGTTGATCGCCTGCTCGAGCGGCGTGGTCACCGCCGTCTCGACTTCCTGCGCGTTGGCACCGGTGTAGAACGCCGCGACGTTGATGACCGGCGGCGCCAGCGAAGGATACTGCGCGACCGGCATGGTCGGGATCGCGATCGCGCCGCCGAGGATGAGGACGAGCGAGCAGACCGAGGCCAGGATCGGCCGTTGAATGAATGTCTCGGCGAACATTATTCGGGTTTGACCGGGGCGCCGTCGCCGATCTTCTGGATGCCCGACACGATCAGCCGATCGCCGGCCGCCAGGCCGCTTTTCACCACGTAGTCGTTCCCCAGAAGCTCGCCGACCTCGATCGGACGCTGCCGCGCGACCGGTCCGCCGTCTCCTTTGTCCACGACGTAACAAAAATACTTGCCGTTGATGCGCGTGACGGCGGTCACCGGGACCGTCACTCCCTCAACCGAGCCCCACACGATGCGCGAACGGACGAACTGCTGCGTCCGGATCGCCGCCGGCGCCTCGCGGAGCGCGCTCTTCACGAGCACCGTTTGCGTCGCGTCGTCCACGCGCGGGGCAACGAAACTGATCGGATTGGAGGCGGCCACCTTGCCGTCGTTGTCCAGGATGTGCACCGGCAGACCCACCCTCAGCTCAGGCGACCGGTCGAGCGGAACCTGTATGTAGGCCTCGAGCGCGCGGTTCTCGTCGATCGTGGTGATCATCGTGGACTTTGTCACGCGGTCTCCCGGACGAATCGTAATGTCGCCGATCACCCCCGCTTGCGGGGCCGACACGCGGTAGTACCGAAGCTCGACCTGCCGTTCGTGCACCTGTGCATTCAATTCTTCGAGCCGCGCCTCGGCGGACCGCAGGGAGTTCTGCGCCTGCTCGAATTCCTGCTGGCTGATCGCGCCCGCCCCGACGAGCGCCTCGAGCCGCGTGACCTGCTGTCGCCAGTACTGCACGTCCGCATCGACCCCGCCCCGGTTGGCCTCGCTGCTGCGCACCGCCGCCTGCTGCTTGTCCGGCTTGATCTGGACGAGCGGCGCGCCGAACGCGACCCGATCGCCCGATGTGACGAAGATGCGCGTGACGACACCTTCCACTTCGGGCTGGACCGTGGATGAGTTCAACGAGCGCACGGTCGCGATGAACTCCGAGGTTCGCTCGATGGGTTTCTTCTGGAGCACCGTCGTCGCGACCCCCATCGGAGGCGGCGCCCCCGCCTGCGCGGGAGCCGAACCGTTGCCGCCGCATGCCGCGGCTGTGCACAGTGCCGCCATGACAGCGGCGAGGCGAATCGATGTCGTGATGTGGAGAGACATAGGCACTGAAGGCCTGCGGAGGCCGGACGGTGTCAATAGGACGCCCGGTGCTGCGGCCTGGTTCCCGTTGCAGAACTTGACCGGTGACCGCGCATGGTAATAAACGAAAAGGCCACGCAAGGGCGTGGCCTTCGAAATCGAGCGCGATCGAATCCGGACTAGACGCCGCCCGCGCCGGCAAATTTTCTGGACTGGAAGCATTCCCGGCAGAAGACCGGCCGGCCCTGCGTGGGCCGGAACGGCACCGTCGTCTCTATGCCGCAGGCCGAACAATTGGTCGTGGTTTCGACCCGCTCTCGCGCGACACCCCCGCCGGCCGCGGGACGCGAGGCCCGCTTGGCCTTGCACGACTTACAGCGTTTCGGCTCGTTCTTGAAGTTCTTGTCGGCGAAGAAGAGCTGCTCGCCGGACGTCCAGATGAACTCGGTGCCGCAATCCACGCAGCTGAGCGACTTGTCCTGGAACTCCATCAAGTCCTACCTCTCGCGAACGCGCTCGCCGCCCGGAGGCGTCAAGCGTGCGAAGCCGTCCGATCACCAGGGTGACCGGACGGCTTCACCGTACAGCCTCGACCTATTCGACTTCGCGGCGCAGCTTCTTCCGGCTGCGCTTCCGTGCGAGCGCCTGCTTTGCACGACGCCGATCGCCCGGCTTCAGGTAGAACGAGTGCTTCTTGATATCCTTGATGATATCTTCCTGCTGCACCTTCCGCTTGAAGCGGCGCAGCGCGCTCTCGATCGATTCGCCTTCTTGTACCTTGACTTCAGCCAAGCTAAAAAACACCCCCTTCGCGGCCACCTCTGTCCGAACAACTTACCGGCGTCGGTTCGTCTGGAACGAACCGGGCCGCGAGGTGCTCTGTGGGGCCCGTAGAGTCCGACGGAATATGCTAGGCTATCACAGGTAAACGCAGATTCTAGGCAGAAAGCTCGTCCGGCGTCAATCGGGAGATCGGGCGCTTCGAATCCTGTGACGGCCTGTCACGTTGCTCTCAATAACCCACTGAATCTATTACGCTTACTGACGCCGTCATGAGGGTACTTGTGGTTGGCAGCGGCGGCCGCGAGCACGCGCTCGCCTGGAAGCTCGCGTCCGAGCGCGCGGTCACCGACCTCGTCTGCGCGCCTGGAAACGCCGGCATCTCGGGTGTCGCTCGGATTGCCGACATGAGCGCAGGCGATCCGCACGCGCTCGCCGCGTTCGCCGAACGTGACGCGATCGACCTCACGATTGTCGGCCCCGAGCTGCCGCTCGATCGCGGCATCGCGGACCTGTTCATCTCGCGCGGATTGCGCATCTTCGGACCCTCCCGCGCGGCGGCGCAGCTCGAATGCAGCAAGGTGTTTGCGAAGTCGTTCATGGCGCGTCACAAGATTCCCACCGCGCGCTACCGCGCGTGTGCCGACCCGGCCGCGGCGCATGCGGTCGTGGCCTCCGGCGAGCTCGGGTTCCCGCTCGTGGTCAAGGCCGACGGTCTCGCCGCCGGCAAGGGTGTCGTCGTGGCGCCCGATCGAGATTCCGCCGACCTCGCGGTGCGCGCGGCGATGGAAGAACGCCAATTCGGCGATGCGGGGTCGCGGGTCGTACTCGAGGAGTGTCTCGTCGGTCCCGAGGTGTCGTTCTTCGCGATCTGCGACGGCACACGCGCGACGGCCTTGATGACGGCGCAGGACCACAAGCGCGCGTTCGACGGAGACGAGGGGCCCAACACCGGCGGCATGGGCGCATTCACACCGAGCCCCCTCGTCGACGAGGCGATGCAAGCGCGCGTGATGAAGGAGATCGTCGAGCCGGTCGTGACCGGAATGCGCCTCGACGGACACGAGTTCCGCGGGTTCCTTTACGCCGGCCTGATGATGACGTGCGCCGGCCCGAAGGTGATTGAATTCAACGTGCGCTTTGGCGATCCCGAAGCGCAGGTCGTGATTCCCTTGTTTGCCGGCGACCTCGCCCCTCGGCTGGCCGCGGCTGCCGACGGCGCGCTCGACGACAGGCCTCTGGCGTTCAGGCCGGAACGGCATGTGGGCGTCGTTCTCGCCTCGCGCGGATATCCGGCGTCAGGTCCGATGGGTGTCCCCATCAGCGGCCTCGAAGCGGCCAGTCACGTGGACGACGTGCTCGTGTTTCACGCGGGGACCGCGCAACAGGGTAATCAGATCGTGACCGCGGGGGGGCGTGTGCTGACGGTCGTCGGCCGCGGAGCCTCCTACGAGGATGCCATCACTCGCGCCTACGCTGGAGTGGCGAAGATTTCTTTCGACGGGATGCACTACCGGCGCGATGTCGGACGGAAGGCCCTCGCGCAATCCTGAAGCGGGTAGCTGGATTTACCATGACTCAAATACGCGTGCTCATCCTCATAGGCTCAGATTCCGACGCGCCCATCATGCAGGCGGCCAGCGACATCCTGCGCGAGCTTGGCATCCCCTGCGAGATGACCGTCGCCTCGGCGCATCGCTCGCCCGAGCGCGTGACGCGGCTCGTGCGTGAGGCGCCGGGCCGCGGCGTGAAAGTCTTCATCGTGGGCGCCGGCGCCGCCGCACATCTGGCCGGCGTCGTCGCCGCCCATACGACGATGCCGGTCATCGGCGTGCCGATCGATTCTTCTGCGTTGAAGGGACTCGACGCGTTGCTTTCGACCGTCCAGATGCCGCCGGGTGTACCCGTGGCGACCGTATCCATCGGCAAGCCCGGCGCCACGAATGCCGGCGTGCTCGCCGCGCAAATCCTCGCGGTGGGTGACGCCGCGATCGGCGCGCGCCTCGACGCATACAAGAGGCAACTCGCCGACAAGGTGGAAGCGGCTGCCGAAAAGCTGAAGTCGTAGCTGCCAGCCGTCAGCCGCCAGGCCCGAATGCCGACTATGAAGTACTCCATCGTCACCTTCGGCTGCCGCGTGAACCAGGCGGACTCGTTGCGCCTGGAGGAGGGCTTCCGTGCCCGCGGCGGGATTGCTTCCGCGACGTCCGAGGCGGACGTCGTAATCGTCAACACGTGCTCGGTGACCGCTACCGCCGATCAGGGCGCGCGGCAATCCATCCGCCGCATCGCGCGCGACAACCCGACGTCCCGCATCGTCGTGACCGGATGCTACGCCACGCGGTGCGAGGCGGAGGTGGCCGCGCTTCCCAGCGTCGTCCGCGTCGTCCGCAACAGCGAGAAGGACGGCCTGGTCGCATCGCTCGTCGAGCGCGGCAGGGACGGAGACGGCCCGTGCGGCGCGGCGATCGAGCCGGGCGTCGCCGGTCGAACCGCATTCACCATGCGCGTGCAGACAGGCTGCGAGCAGACCTGCGCCTACTGCATCATCCCTTCGACGCGCGGCTCGGGACGAAGCCTGCCGGTTGCCGACGTCGTGCGCGAGGTGACGCGCGTGTCGGCATGCGGGTTCAGGGAGATCGCGCTGACCGGCGTGCACCTGGGGTCGTACGGCCGCGAC
>JANNHC010000520.1:0-3352 GCA_031404215.1 Acidobacteriota bacterium | reverse complement strand
GGCCTTCGCTCCGCGCCCCGGGCGTTCGCCGGGCACGCGCTCTATTACCTGCTTAAGCCCTTCGATCGCGAACGGTTCCGCGCGCCACCCGCTCGCGCGCGCGACCACGTCGAACGGCGGGCGAACGGCAATCTGGAGGAGCGTCTGCTCGCGCTCGTCAGCGACTTGAAGCCCGGACCGCAGCCGCTCGGGCGGTTCGCCATCAAGTCGGCGGGGCGCGTGTTTTTCGTCAGGGCCGACGAGATCGAGTGGATCGAAGCGGCGGGGAACTATGTAAAGCTGCACGTGGGGCCCGAAGCGCATCTGTTCCGCGAAACGATGAACGCGATCGAGGCGAAGCTCGATCCCGGGATCTTCGTCCGGATTCATCGCTCGCACATCGTGAACATCGAGCGCGTGCGCGAGCTGCAGCCGTGGTTCAACGGAGAGTACGTCGTCTTCCTGACGAGCGGCGCGCGACTCACGCTGAGCCGGGGCTATCGCGAAAAACTGCAGGAACGCATGGGACGGCCGCTCTAGTCCCGCCTGGAACACGACGCTGACCCGCGCCAGTTCTATCTCGTCCAGCCCACCGACAGCGCGTTCCGGCCATCGCGCAAGCCACGGGCCGCATCGATTCGCAGCACACCGGATCCCGGGAGCGCCAGCCGGAAGCCGGCGCCGGCGTCAAACTGCGACCGCTGATGTGCCGGCTCGAATCCGCGGGAGGCGCGCGCGAGATCAAGGAACAACGCCGGCGCGACGCGAACCGGTTTGCGAGCCGGCTGCACCCACCGTCTCCATTCGACGCCGCCGGAGATCAGACGGCGTCCAAACGCGTCGTTCTGGATGACGCCGCCCTCGAGCAGTGGATGGGCCCGCAACAACAGATCGCGTCCCTGTCCGGTTCCGGCGCCGGACCAGAGCGCACGCGGCGCATCCGCGCCCGCAAGATCTTCCCCCGCGCGCGCAATCCAGACGTGTCCTTCGTTGCGCGTGTCCGATCGCCATTCAGCGCGCAGCGCCACTGTCCACGTCCTCACGTCCCCCATCCAGGAACCGGCGCGAACTTCCGCGAACGCGCGATCCCCGGCGAATCGCCGCTGAGCCGCCGCGCCGACCGCAAACGCCTGCCCGCCCGAGCGCGCGCCGGCCTCGCGCAGGCGGTCGAGCGACACGGTGCCCTCCAGTCGCAGCCCCGACGTCGTCCAATGACCCAGCCTGAATGCCGCGAGCCGGCGTGCCTCCTCGAAGGGCGCTCCATCAACTGAATAGGACTGACGCTCATCGAAAAACGTGACGCCCCAGACACCGCCAAACGGCGCCGGTGCATCAAATCCCATGGCTATCCGCGGCCGATGTTCCCACCAGCGCCATGATGCCGTCCACAGCTCTCCGCCACCCGTCGGACTGGCCAGCGCGATAGAAACGTCGCGGTCCGTGATGGCGCGCAGGCCAATCGCCGCAAGGGCCACCGGTGAGGTCGGCAGGAGGGGCCGCTCGAGCACCACCACGTCGACTTGCGTACGGCCGCTTTCCCCCGGACTGAACCCGACACGCGTTGTCTGCGCCGCCGGAAGTTCAGACAACCTGCGCCGGGCCGCACGCAGGGCGGCCGGTGTCAGGATGCTTTGCGGAGGGAGCGCTATCGCACCCGATGCGACTCGATAGCGCGTCCGCCCGAGTCCCGTGATTCTGACAATATCGATAATCGGCTCACCGACCAGGTTCCACGCGGCCAGGGCTCCTTCAGGGTCGTTCCCGAGGTAGAGCGCGGTCGCCAGTATGCGCGCCGCAAGGGCATCGCCTGGGTCCTTGGCGAGGGCCTTGCGCGCGTCGCCGGCGGCGGCCGGCCAGTCGCTCGTGAGCGCATGCAACCCGGCCATTACGCGCCATGGCCCCGCGGCATCCGGACAGGTCTCGGTCGCCACCTCGAAAAGCCGCCGCGCGCCGGCCGTGTCACCTGCGCCGGCAAGCCGGACGCCTTCGTTCACCATTCTGTCGCACGGCGTCTCGCCGCGGAGGGCCCGCACCGCGGCGGAGCCGGCCCCAGGTTCACGCGCCCGCGCCGGCGAATCACCCGGCGCAGATACCGGTGGCGTCGCGGCCAGCGCCCAATAGCCCGACTCTCTCCACGCCGTGGCGAAGGCCGGTTCGTCGATGATCCGGAAGGGGGCGCGGGCAGGATCGTGGACGATGACGCGGCCGGACGACCATCCCACGACGACCACGTAGTGAAAGCGTCCCGGCCGATCCTGTATGAGGGCGACAACGGGACGGCGGGCGACCAGATGCGCCTGAACGCCGTGGGGATCGCCGCGAAACGACTCCGCCGTCCACTCCCGCGCGCGAAGGGCTCGCAAGAGATCCTCGCCTCTGATGCCGCCCGCGGCGGGGTCAACGAGATCGGCGAACGTTTCCGCGTACACGTTGGACGCGCCCCAGTAGCGCATGACCATCGCGATTGCGGCGCCGCCGCACAGCAATTCGCTCTGCGGCAGGTACGGGACGTCGAGTAAATGAAGGGAATCGGCTTGCGGTTGTGCACGCGCCGGGGACACAAACACCGCCGCCGTCAGGATGACGGCGGCGGCCAAACGATGTATGTGGCTGCGTGTCAAACAGCAACGACAAGCAGGATGATGAGAAGTAGCACGATGATGATGGTCGTCGTCGAGATCACAACCGTGCTCGCGCCGCCCGCCAAATCGTTCTGCACCTGACGGGCCTGCTGGGCTGCCTGCTGCAGATCCGTCCCGCTCAGGGTAGATACTGCCGCCTGCGCTTTGTCGAGCGAGATACCTGCCTTCGCTGCGATGTCGCGCACTTCCGAGCGCTGCAACAGCGATCGGATAGCTGCGCGGTCCGCCTGATCCTGGCTGACGCGCTGCTGGACCGCCTTGTCGAGCGCCGACTGACCAATCACGTGGTCCTGGGCGCCCACCGCAGGGGCCATGAACAGAACCGCGAGACAGACTGCGAGAGAACGCCGAACGATTTTCATCTGAAGCCTCCGTAAAGAATACGAATACCCGCTGACCACAGTGAAGCAAGGGCCGGACCAGAACTCCGAACGCTACGGATGAGACGGCGGCGCACGGGGCGCCAGTTGCTCGAACTCCTCCGCGTGCCTGGCGCGCGCCTGCGCTTCGCGCCACTCCACCACCCCGTCCTTCACCAGGCGCGCCAGCGATTCCTCGAACGTAAAGGAGCCATGCCGGCTGAAGGGCATTCCGGCGGATGTGCTGGCGCGCTCCATATATCAGGTTGCGGTGGAACGCCCCAGGCACCTGTTCGAAGTATCCAGCGCCGCGAAGTCGCTGATACTCCGCCCGCATTGTGCTCTGATGTGCTTGAATCTCTTCCTCTGGCC
>JANNHC010000519.1:0-5452 GCA_031404215.1 Acidobacteriota bacterium | reverse complement strand
CCCGTCGGGAGATCGCTGCGGGTCGCGGACTTCCTTCAGATTGAACAGGTCGTCCACGCTGAGCGGCCGCTTGCCCTGTGCGAACGTCGTCGCGCCGAGTCACATGGCAATGCAGATCAGCAGTTGGGTATGTCGTGACATCAGGCCTCTTCTATTAACCACGCTCGGGGGGGCCCCTTTAGATTCCCCACCTCGCTGCGCGCTCGGGGCGACGCTTCGCGTCGCTTCCCTCCGGCCCTCGCTTGCGGCCGCAGGCGCTTACTTCAGGCTTTCCATGATCTCGTCGAGCACTTCGCGGCCTGGCCTGACCCGCTCGAGCGGCAGGGTCGCGAGCGGCTCGTCCACGATATTCAGGATCGTCAGGAAATCAGCCTTCCCGGGCTCGATGTACAGCACGCCGGTGGCAAACTCTCCCCTCGCTGCCGTTTCGTGAATCATCCGTACGGCATTCATCTTGTCGGTCGGGTCGTAATCCTCGGCGACCTTCTTCAGATAGAGCTTTGAGCCGTCATGCATCTCGACCTGTTTCGTGGTTCCGGGCTCGTACTCCACGGTGATGTCGTCGAAGAACGGCACGAAGCTGACCTCGCCGAGCGGTTCGTCGTGGTCCTTCGCGTACGCGTAGCTCTTCGTCGAGCCCTCGTGGTCGTTGAACGTGACACACGGAGAGATGACGTCGATAAGGGCGGTGCCGCGATGGCTCAGCGAAGCCTTGAGAATCGACAGCAGCTGCTTCTTGTCGCCCGAGAATGACCTCGCGACAAACGACGCTCCGAGCTCTATTGCCAGCGCGCACGTGTCGATCGGCGGCAGGTCGTTCACCACCCCCGTTTTCAGCGTCGAGCCGAGGTCGGCCGTCGGCGAAAACTGCCCCTTCGTCAGCCCGTAACAGCCGTTGTCTTCGATGATGTAGACGATCGGCACGTTGCGCCGCATGAGGTGGACGAACTGGCCGATACCAATCGCCCCGGTGTCGCCGTCGCCGCTGACGCCGATGGCCAGCAGCTTCCGGTTCGCGAGCACTGCGCCCGTGCCGACCGAGGGCATCCGGCCGTGAACGGTGTTGAACCCGTGGGACGCGCCAAGAAAGTACGCGGGGCTCTTGCTCGAGCATCCGATGCCGGACAGCTTGATGACCTGCCGCGGATCGATCCCCATCTCGAAAAACGCGTCGATAATCCGCTCCGATATCGCATTGTGCCCACACCCGGCGCAGAGCGTCGTCTTGCCGCCCCGGTACGGCTGAAGCTCGAGACCGATGCGGTTCGTCTTTTTACGGGGTTCGGGTGTTGCTACTGGCATAGTGTCCTCTTGACTTACTGCTCGCGGGGCGGCGGGTTTCACGCGCGCCTCCTTCGCCTGAACCAGCCTCAGCCCTGGGCCCGTTAGAGCCCTGAGCCTTCAGATATAGCGCTATTCGCCGCCGGCGGAGACAAGCGAACGGTCGGCCGGCTCGGCGCTCTTCAGCCCTTCCTGCGCGAGGATCTCGTCGGTGATCGAGCGCGCGTCGATGGGCAGGCCGTTGAAGTGCAGCACCTTGCGAAGCTTGGCGATTCGCTCGGCACTCAATTCGAGCCGCATCAGGCTCAGCATCTGCGCGTCGCGGTTCTGCTCGACCACGTAAACGCGTTGATATCGATCGATGAACGCCCCGAGTTCGTCGGTGAAGGGATAGGCGCGCAGCCGCTGATAGGCGCACGCCATGCCTGTTTCGCGGGCGATCTGATCGCGGCTTTCGCCGATGGCCCAGTGGCTGCTGCCGTACCCGACGATGGCGATCTGTGCGCCAGGGACATCGGCGACCTCCGGTTTCGGCACATAGCGGCGCGCGGTTTCGAACTTGCGCGCGAGCCGGTCCATGTTGTTGACATAGTCGTCTGGCCGCTCGCTATACTGCCCCTTCTCGTTATGCCCGGATCCGCGCGTGAAGTAGGCCGGCGTGCCGGTCCCCGGTACGGTCCGGTACGGAATGCCGTCCCCGTCCACGTCCCGGTAGCGACCCCACTCGCCCAGCCGCTGCAGCGTTTCGGCGTCCAGCACCTTCCCACGGTCGATGGCCGCCTCCGGATACGTGAACGTGTTCGACATCCACGTGTTCATCCCGAGGTCGAGATCACTCATCACGAACACGAGCGTCTGGAACCGTTCCGCCAGATCGAAGGCCTCCATCGCCATCGTGTAGCACTCCTCGACGGACGCGGGGATCAGGAGGATCTGTTTTGTGTCGCCGTGCGAGAGCATCGCGACCATCAGCATGTCGCCCTGGGCCGTGCGGGTCGGAAGGCCGGTCGATGGGCCGACGCGCTGGATGTCGAACACGACCCCCGGCACTTCCGCGTAGTACGCGAGGCCGGCAAATTCACTCATCAACGAAATCCCAGGGCCCGAGGTGGACGTCATCGCCCTGGCGCCCGCCCACCCGGCCCCGACCACCATTCCGATCGACGCAATCTCGTCTTCCGCCTGCACGATCGCAAAGGTCGCCTTGCCGGTCGCCTTGTCGATGCGGTACTTCTTCATGTACGAAATCAGGGTTTCGGGCAATGAAGAGGATGGCGTGATGGGGTACCACGCCACGACGGTGACGCCCGCCATCATGCAGCCCATCGCCGCCGCGGCGTTCCCCTCGACGAGCACCATCCCGCCCGTCTTGTTCATCCGCTCGACCCAGTACGGATCCTGCTTGGCGAGGTGTTGTTCGGCGAAGTCGTATCCCGCCTTGAGCGCGGCGAGGTTGAGCTCGATGGCCTTGGCCTTCTTCCCGAGTTGTCTCCTGAGCGCGTGCTCCATCTGCGCCATCTCGACGTTCACGAGCTTCGAGAGGACACCGTCGTAAATCATGTTCTTGACCAGACGGCGCAGCTTGGCATCCTTGCAGACGTCGGCGACGATCTTGTCGAAGGGAACCGGATAGAACACCAGGTCGTCGCGGAGGGCATGCAGCTTGAGCGGCTCGTCGTACAGCACGGCCGACCCGGGTTCGAGCGACAGGACGTCTTCCTTCGCCGTCTCCACGTTCATCGCGACAAGAAAATCGATCTCCTTCTTGCGCGCGACATACCCGTTCCGGTTCGCGCGGATGGTGTACCACGTTGGAAGACCGGCGATGTTCGACGGGAACATGTTCTTCCCGGACACCGGCACGCCCATCTGGAAGATCGACCGCAGGAGTACGAGGTTGGCGGTCTGGCTGCCGGACCCGTTGACGGTAGCGATCTGTATGCTGAAGTCGTTGACAATCCGGCGTGTAGCCGGGTGCGCGGCCCCCTCGCGGGCCGCGACGTCAGTCGGAGCCATTCAAGGGATCCTTCCGCGGCGATGCTGAAATCAGGGGAAGTACTGGACAGGAGAATTATAGCAAAAGGGAGCCTGAAACCCCCGCGCCCTCAAGCCCTGAGGGCGGTTTTCACGGCGGCCCCAAGGTCAGCGGGGCTCTTCACCACGTGAACCCCGGCCTGTGAGAGCGCGTCCATCTTCTCGGCCGCCGTGCCCTTCCCGCCCGAGATGATCGCGCCGGCGTGGCCCATCCGTCGTCCGGGAGGCGCCGTCTGGCCAGCGATGAAGCCGACCACCGGTTTCTTGAAATGCTCGGCGATATAGGCGGCGGCTTCCTCTTCCGCGTTGCCGCCGATCTCGCCGATCATCACCACCGCTTCGGTCGCGCCGTCTCCCGCAAACAGCGACAGCGCGTCGATGAAGCTCGTGCCAATCAGCGGATCGCCGCCGATGCCGATGCAGGTCGTCTGGCCGAGGCCGAGCTGGGTGAGCTGATGGATCGCCTCGTAGGTGAGCGTGCCGCTCTTCGACACGATTCCGACGCGCCCTACTTTACAGATGTGGCCCGGGATGATACCGGCCTTCGCCTGCCCGGCCGTGATGAGGCCCGGGCAGTTGGGCCCGATCAACCGGGTCGTGGAGCCGCGCACGACCGCCAGCGCCCGCATCATGTCGAGCGTGGGAATGCCTTCGGTGATGCACACGGCCAGTGGAACCCCCGCGTCGGCGGCCTCCATGATCGCGTCGGCCGCGAAGGGCGGCGGCACGAAAATCACGGTTGCGTTCGCGCCTGTCTCGCGCACCGCGTCCGAGACGGTATTGAACACCGGCCATCCCTCGTGCGTCGTGCCGCCCTTGCCCGGCGTGACGCCGCCGACGACCGGCGTGCCGTAGGCGGCCGCCTGCTTCGCGTGAAACGTCCCTTCCTTCCCCGTGATCCCCTGCACGATGAGGCGGGTGTTCCTGTCGATGAGCACGGCCATGATTATCTGGCGAGCGCGACGACGCGCTCCGCAGCCTCGGACATCGTGTCTGCCGTCGTGAAGTTCAGGCCGCTGTCTCGCAGCATCTGCTTTCCCAATGCTACGTTCGTCCCTTCCATGCGGATGACGATCGGTACCGGCACGCCGAGTTCCTTGACGGCGGCGATGACCCCTGCCGCCAGCACGTCGCACCGCAGGATGCCGCCGAAGATGTTGATCAGCACCGCCATGACGTTCTTGTCGGACATCAGGATGCGGAAGGCATTCCTGATCTGTTCGGCGTTGGCGCCGCCGCCGACATCGAGGAAGTTCGCCGGCTCGCCGCCGGCCAGCTTGATGATGTCCATGGTCGCCATGGCGAGCCCGGCGCCGTTGACCATGCAGCCGATGTTCCCGTCGAGCTTGATGTAGTTCAGCGAGAACTTCGAGGCTTCGACCTCGAGCGGCTCTTCCTCGCTGGCGTCCCGCAGCTCCTTGATATCGGGATGGCGATAGAGCGCGTTGTCGTCGAAGGTCATCTTCGCGTCGAGCGCGAGGAGGTTGCCATCTTCGGTGACGATGAGCGGGTTGATCTCGATGAGCGACGCGTCGGTCGCCTTGAAGGTGGCGTAGACCGCCGTCATGAGTTTGCCGGCCTGCGCCACCTGGCTCCCCTCGAGCCCCAGCGCGAACGCAAGTTTTCGAGTCTGATACGGACTCAGGCCGGCGCCGAGGTGAATGAACTCCTTGAAGATGCGCTCCGGCGTCTCCTCGGCGACCTTCTCGATCTCGACCCCGCCGTCAGGACTGACCATCAATACCGCGCGCTCGGTGGACCGATCGATGACGATCCCGAGGTACAACTCGCGCTTGATCTTCAGGCCCTGCTCAACGAGCACTCGCTGAACGATCTGCCCGGACGGCCCGGTCTGGTGCGTCACCAGGCGCATTCCAATCATCGCGGCGGCGGCTTTGCCCGCCTCCTCTGGGCCTTTAACGACCTTCACGCCACCGCCCTTGCCACGCCCGCCCGCGTGGATCTGCGCCTTGACCACAACCGTCCCGCCCAGCTGCTTGGCCGCGACGACGGCATCGGCTGCCGCGAAGACGAGTTCCCCCTGCGGAACGGGCACGCCGTGACGCGCCAGGATGGCCTTCGCTTGATACTCGTGGATTTTCATCGGTGCGTGTCAGTTCCCTGCCCGGCGTCTTGG
>JANNHC010000518.1:0-9551 GCA_031404215.1 Acidobacteriota bacterium | reverse complement strand
GGTGGGCGCTTCATTGACGTTGACATACAGGACGTTCAGCGATGGGTCGAATGAAGCCCCATGCCACTGGCTTCCGCCGAGATGTCCAGGCAGCGTGAGCGTTCCCTGGAGGCTGGGCGGCGTATAGATCGATCCGGACCTGTACTTCTTGAATTCCTTCAGTGCATACTCGCGCGCCGCCGGTGTGATGTTCGTCAGGTCGGCCTCGGTAAGAGATTGACGGACCAATGGCGGCGGCTTGAGCGGAACCGGCTGCGTCGGCCACGTCTCTTCGCCCGGCACAGTAGACCGGGGGACAGGTACGTCTTGAACGGGAAACAGCGGTTGTCCGGTATCCCGGTCCAGCACGAACGTGAAACCCATCTTCGTGAGCTGGACGACGGCATCCTGAGACGAATTGCCCTTCGTCAGCGTGACCAGGATCGGCGCAGGAGGATTGTCGTAGTCCCAGATATCGTGGTGGACGGTCTGGTAATGCCATTTGAGCTCGCCTGTCGTCGCATCGAGGGCCAGCACACTATTGGCGAACAGGTTCGAGCCTTTACGAAAGGCGCCGTAGAAGTCGTCGGTCGCCGAACCCGTGGCGGCAAACACCCAGCCTCGCTGTTCGTCGACGGTGATGCCGCCCCAGGCGTTGGCGCCGCCGTAGGTTTCTCTCTCGACCCACTTCCACGTGTCGTGACCGCGCTGACCTTCGCGCGGAATCGTGTGAAAAATCCACTCGAGCCGCCCGGTTGCGGCGTCGTATGCGCGGATATGGCCGGGAGACGCCTCGTAGCTCTCGTTCACCCGCGAACCGAGGATGAGAAGATTCCTGTAGATCGCACCCGGCGACGTCATCTCGAGCCCGACCTTCGCCGGATCGACTCCCAGGTCTTCACGCAGATCGATGTGCCCGCCTTTCCCGAACGACGCGATCAACGCGCCGGTTTTCGCATCCAGCGCGTAAACACGGTCTTTGACGAAGTGAAAGATCCGCTCGGCTCCGGCTCCCTCCCAATACACGACGCCGCGGTTCCGCAACCTGATGATCGCATTGCCTTCGTTGTATTTCGAGGGATCGAAGGACCAGAGTTCACGGCCCGTGCTCGCGTCCAACGCCACCGCCTTGAGACTTGGCGTCGTGATGTACATGACGCCCTTCACCACGATCGGATTGACGTGCATCGTCGAACGCTGGCTCGCATCACCGGTGTGGTACTCCCAGACAGGGGCGAGCTTGTGGACGTTTGCGGCGTGCACCTGGGCCAGCGGCGCGTACTGATTGCCTTTTGGATCGCCTCGATAGACGCTCCAATCCATGTTCGTCGTCGTGGTCGCCGGGGCCTGAGTGAAACCGGCAGCCGTCGCGAAGGCGACTGCGATTGCCATGAAGGCAGGGGCTGAATGGTTCATGCCTGCTACTTCCGGGGCGCCGCGCCCTGAACCTCTGGTCGGGTCTGCTCGACTGACGGTGTATTCAGCGACCGCATCGACCACCAGCACAGGATCGCCGCGACGTTCAGGAGCGCCGCGATCTGGAAATAGGTGGCCGGACTGCCAGTCAGGCCGCGCAGCAGCGGGAAGGCGTTTGTGCTGACGAAGCCTCCGAAGTTGCCGGCCATGTTCATGGCAGCCGAGACGGTTCCGGGGCTCTTGCCGCCGATATCCAGGCAGAAGGCCCAGCTCGGGCTGATCGTCATCTCAACGCCGAACGTGGCGATCGCAAAGCCGATGATGGCGCTCGTCGCGCTGCCCGCCACCGAAACCCACAGCACGCCGGCAGCCGCGAGCGCGAACCCGGCGATACCGGGGATGCGCCTCGACCATGCGCGCAGGCCGGACTTGTACAGAAGATCGACCAGCAGGCCAGCCACCCAGTTCGACCCGGCGCCGCAGAGCAGCGGGACCATCGCGTACCGGGCAGCTTCTCGCTGACTCAGACCGTAGGCCTCGATCAGATACGGGTGCATCCATGAGATGCAGATATAAAACGTGAAATTTCCCGCAAAATACTGTGCCATCGCCAGGAGCATGGCGCGTGATCGCAGCATCGCGCCGAGACTGTGCGTCGGGGTGGATGCCGTGGACTCGTGAGTGATCCTCTCTTGCGGATAGTCGCGAAACCAGATCAGCCAGCAGGCGGCCCACACAAGGCCCGGAGCACCGAGCACGTAGAAGGCGCCACGCCAGCTGTAGTTGTCGAGCAGCCAGGAATACATCGGAAAGGCGATGGCCCCGCCGAGCAGTGCGCCAGAGAAGAGGATGCCGTTGGCGATGCCGCGTTCGGTCGCGGGCAGCCAGTTGTAGAAGACACGGGCCGAGCCCGGAAACGCGCCCGCTTCGGCGACGCCGAACAAAAAACGCACGGCGAGCAGCGGACCCAAGCGCGTCATCGCCCCCGTCAGCGACGTCAGGAGACTCCAGAAGACGACGACGATCGCGAGCGCGCGCCGCGGACCAAGGCGATCGGCAAGCCAGCCCGAAGGTATCTGCGCCGCGGCGTAACCGAGCGCAAAGGCGCTGAATACGGCGCCCATCTGTCCATCGCTCAGCGACAGCTCGGTTGCCATAGGGCCTTTGGCGGTCGAGATCGCTGCGCGATCGATGTAGGTGATGAGCGACAGGATGAACAGCGCGCCGACGACCACGTAGCGCCGAGAGCGGCTGTTCGTTCCGGAGCGGGTCATAGTGGCGGCGCTCCTAGCTCCCGGCGCCTGACTTTTTCATGTCACCGGCCGAAGTCTCTGTATCGCCGGCTGGTTTCGAGATGCCGAAACGCAGGATATCCTCGAGCGCGCTCAGGATATGCCGCTCCATCAGCCCTTCCGCCGCTTTGCCGTCGCGATCGGCGATGAGCTCGATCAGATCGCGATGCTCCTCGATTGCGCGCGAGGGACGTCCGACCAGCCGGATCGTCTTGACCATCAGCATCTGGCTCTGGAGACTCAGCTGCCCCATCGCTGAAGAAAGATAGGTGTTCCTGGCCGCTTCCATGATCGCGGCATGCAGGTCCCGGTTGTAAATCCAGTAGGCCTCCATGTCGCCTGTTTTCAGCGCCGTTTCCCCGACCGACTGATGCTGGCGAAGCCGCTTCAGCTCCTCTTCGGTGATGCGTTCGCACGCCCGACCGACGCTGAAGGATTCCAGTGCGGCGCGCATTTCGTACAGCTCGCGGACCTCCTGCTCGCTGAACTCCCGTACGAACCAGCCCCGATAGGGCAGCTTCACGATCAACCCGTCCCGTTCCATCCGATGCAGTGCTTCACGGACCGGTGTCGTGCTGATGTCGAGCTGCTCCGCGATCGTGTCCGGGCGAAGCTGCGCGCCAAACTCGATTCGGCCGCGGACGATGTCGTTCCACAGCGCGCGATAGGCACGCGCACCGAGGAGGGTCTCTGACACCGCTTCGAGCGCCGGCTCCTTCATGGGCCTGCCAGGCTTACCACCTGACATAAATGGCTTTGGCATTTGTATAGAACTCTCTGGCGGTCGGGCCGATCGAATACGCGCCCTGTCCGGAATCCTTGACGCCGCCAAACGGAACGTGCGCCTGGCTGGCCGTACCGTGATTGACGTGAATCATGCCCGCCCTGACGCGGCCGGTGAACTGGTGGATGCAGCTCAGTTGCGAGGTGAACAGGGACGCGGCGAGTCCATATCGTGTGCTGTTCGCGATCGTAATGGCCTCGTCCAGGTCTCGTACCCTCAGCACCGGCAGCACCGGTCCGAAGATTTCCTCCATCGCCAGAGGAGAATCGGGCGGCACGCGATCGAATACGGTCGGCGCATAGTAGTAGCCTTGCCGCTCAGGGTCGTCGCCGAGCGCTTTTCCTCCGGCCAACAGCGCGAACCCCGACTCAACACCCTGGCGAACGTATCGATCAACGCTGCGCAATTGCCCCTGGCTCACCAGCGGTCCCATTGTCGTGGACGGATCCAGCCCGTCCCCCACCTTGAGGCGAGCGACGTGGGACAGGATGCGTTCGACCAGCGCGTCCGCCTCCGCTTCCGACACGATGACACGACTGATCGCGGTACACCGCTGGCCGCTGCACAGAAACGCGGCAGCCACTATCTCGCGCGCGGCGCCGTCGAGATCCGTGCAGTCGATGATGACCGCCGGGTTCTTGCCTCCCAGTTCGAGCTGCACCCGGGACAGCCGTCGGGCTGCTCCTTCATAGATGTGCGTGCCGACGTCGGTGGATCCAGTAAAGGTGACCCCTCGCACGCGAGCGTCGCGAACCAGCGCGTCCCCGACGATGGAACCTCGTCCGGTCACAAGATTCACGACGCCTGGTGGCAGACCCGCCTTGTCGAGCAGCTCCATGAGATACACAGCGGACCAGGGGGTCAGCGACGATGGCTTGAACACAACGGTGTTCCCGAACGCCAGGGCCGGCGCGATCTTCCGCACCGGTGTCACGACGGGAAAGTTCCAGGGGCAGATCGCCGCGACGACACCGAGCGGTTCCGAGACCGTATAGCAGGAGAATCCTGGCCGCTCGCTCGGAAAGGTGTGTCCCGTCGCGCGGCTCGCTTCGCCCGCCATGAATCGGGCTTCCGCCGAGGCACGTCCGACTTCACCGACCGCTTCACCGAGTGCCTTGCCCTGTTCGAGCGTGATGATGCGCCCGAGCTCGTTCTTCGACTCTTCCAGGAGCTGCGACAACCGGAAGAGTACCGCTCCCCGTTGAGGCGCGGGCGTGTCAGCCCAGGCCTGCGCCGCGCACGCGGCGCTCTCGACGGCCGTCGCTGCGTCGATTTCCGTGGAGTCCGCGAATTCACCCAGACATTCCTCCGGCCGCGCGGGGTTCCTAATCGAATACCGCGCGCCTCCGGAAGAAGGGGTCCATTCGCCTCGAATGAAATTCCGATGCTGCATCATTGCTGGCTGTGGTCCTGACCCTGACGGAATATTACAGACTGCTCCGTAGAATCTCCGCGAGTTGCTCCTTACTCGTCGGCCGCGGGTTGACGGTGACGTTTCCGCTCTTCATCGCTTCCTCGACGACCTCGCACACGTGGTGCTCTTGCAACCCGTACCCTGAGAGTCCTTTCGGGATGCCGATTGCATCGGCGAGGGCGCTGACGGCCGACGCGGCACGGCCTGCCGAGTCGAGCGTCCCGCCCCCCTGCACCGGCTCGCCGAGCGCCCGGGCCACGTCCACGAAACGCTCCGGCGCCGCGGAACAGTTGAATCGCATCACCGGCGGCAGCGTGACGGCAATCGCAATGCTGTGGGGGATTTTCAGATCCCAGCTCCCGAGCGGCATCGCCAGGGCATGCGCCAGCCCAAGCCGGGTCGGATTCATCGCCATGCCGGCCAGCGTGCTCGCGAGCAGCATGCCGTATCGCGCCTCGCGGTCGCGCCCGTCCAGTGCTGCGCGTCGCAGATGCGTGCCAATCAGCTCGATAGCCTTCAGCGCAAGAGCGCCGGAGATCGGCTGGCATGCCTTGTTGGTATAACACTCGACGGCATGCGCCAGCGCGTCCATCCCCGTGGACGCCGTCAGTGCCGGCGGAAGCTGCATCGTGAGCTCCGGATCGCAGAGCGCCACCGCCGGATACATCGGCACGCCGCCAATCGCGACCTTCAACTTCCTGTCGTCGTCTGTGAAGACCGACCACAGACTCACCTCACTGCCGGTGCCGGCGGTCGTCGGGATCGCGACGGTCGGCAGCGGCCGGTTCCTGACCTTGTGCAAACCCACGTAGTCGAGCGGAGAGCCGGGATTCGTCGCCAGCGCCGCCACCGCCTTCGCGGTGTCCAGAGCGCTGCCACCTCCCACTCCGACAACGAGATCTGCGGCGGCAGTCTTGAGCTTGTCGACCGCCTCACAAATGAGCCGCGATCCAGAGTCAGCCGTGACCTGGTCGTAGATCTCGAAGTCGATGGCTTCCTGCTGGAGTACGCCCGTCACGCGGTCCACGATTCCCGAGCAGCGAACGCCCGGATCGGTTACGACGAACACCTTGCGAGCGCCGAACGATCGCACGTGGCTCGGTAAGGAGCGATATACCCCGAACCCGAAGTGAACATCGGTTGGAATCGGAAGGAAATTGAAGGTCTGACCGGCGTCGATGTTCATGATCGGGGGGAAGCCACAGGAGACTGAACGGCAAGGGCGGAGGGAAACGGCACGCCGAGCGCATCACCGAAGCTGGCGAGCTCGGCGGTGATGGCCGGGGCCAGCTCGATTCCCTGCTCGCGCGATCGGGACTCGTGTGCCAGCTCGATCTCCCCCGGCACCAGCACACGTTCCGCCCCGGGCGCCGGAGGCGAGGCTTTGAGCATCGCGAGGATCGCGTCCATCCGCTGCCTGAACTCTTCTTCGCTGACGAAGAGATCCGTTCGCACCGCGGCCATGACATGCCCGACGTTCTGCACGGTCGTCAGGTCCTCCAGCGTGTTCAGGTGGGAGGCAAACGCGGCTCCTGTCAGCACGCCGCAGAAGATGTCGATGATGAACGAGATGGCCGAACCCTTGGGTCCGCCGAAAGGAAGGACCGCACCGGCCAGCGCCAGATTCGCGTCGGTGGTGGCATGCCCCTCCGGATCGATTGCCCACCCCTCCGGAATCGGCTGACCGGTATGAGCGGCCACGATGATCTTTCCGCGCGCGACCACGCTCGTCGACGCGTCGAAGATCAGCGGATCTTCCCGGCCGGCGGGAATGCCGATCGAAACGGGATTCGTCCCGAGAAACCGGGTCTTTCCTCCGAAGGGCGCCATGTTGGGCGGCGCGTTGGAAATCGCCACCCCGATACAGCCCGCGCTGATCGCCTTCTCGACATAGTACGCGGCCGGGCCGAAGTGGTTGCTGCGCCTGACGCCGACAACGCCCGTCCCGTGCGTCCGCGCGAGGTCGAGCGCCGCGTCCATCGCCTGCGCGCCGACCACAGGACCTAAACCGTTGTCGCCATCGATCAGCGCCGTTGCGCCACGCGCGCCAACCATGCGGATGTTCGGCTGCGCTTTCACCACGCCGGCCTGGATGCGGCGCGCGTACACGGGAAGCCGCACCATCCCGTGCGAATCAACCCCGCGCAACTCCGCTTTGATCAAGCAGCCGGCTGTTTCCCGTGCATGGTCCGGGGGAACGTCAAGACGCTGCAGCACACGACAGCCATAGTCGAGCAGGTCGTGATGGTGGTAGCGGAGTGGTTCCATGAAGAGAGAAAAGCGTGTCCTTATGTCTTCCGCGGATCCGTGAGCCCCAGCAGTTCCATGGTCGTTCGCCCCTCACGAAGCTTGGTGATAATCTCCGACTCCTTCTTCCGCCGGCTCATCGCCGCTTTGTAGACCTCGTCAATCCTGTCCTGCTCGACGATGACGACGCCGTCGGCGTTGCCGACGACCAGATCGCCGGACCTCACCGTGACACCGCCCAGTTGAACAGGCGTGTGCAGCATCCCGGCTTTTTCCTTGGTGCACGACCCGATCGCTACCCCACGGCTGAACACCGGGAACCGGAGCGCCTCGATCGCATCGACGTCGCGCACGGCGCCGTCGATCACGAGGCCGGAGATTCCACGTGCCCGTGCCGCTTCGGTCAGGATCTCGCCCCATGCGCCGGCCATGACATAGCCCCCGACCGTGGCCACGATGACCACGCCTGGCTCGGCGTGCGCAACCGCCACGTGCAGCATCAGGTTGTCGCTCGGCGGACATGCGACGGTGAACGCCGGTCCACACACCTTCGCCCCATGCCATGCAGGGCGAATGGCCGGATCGACCATCCCGCATCGACCGGCCGCTTCGTACAGCGTGGCAGGATCGAAGTCGGCAAACCGTTCGTCGGGATCACTGGTCCTGGCAATACTCGGTTTCATTCGGGACCTACTGCTGTTTCTCACTGAGCCGCACGCCGGCCAGATCCGCCACGTACTGCGCGGCTGCGGAAAAATCGGCGTCACCCTTCCCCGCGGCGCTCGCCGCGGCGAAGAGCTGGCCGACGGCAGACGTGAGGAACAGCGGAACGTTCAGCGCCTGGCCTGAATCCACGGCGAGATTGACGTCCTTCTTCATCAGGTCCAACCGGAATCCCGGCTGAAACGTTCCATCGAGAAGAAAGCCCGGCAGCCGGAGGTCCATCATCTTCGAATAGCCGGAGGAGGTTTTGATGACTTCGTACAGTGTCCTCGGATCGGCGCCACAGCGCACCCCGAGCGCAAACGCCTCGCCGATCATCAACAGGTGGGCCGCGGCCATCATCTGATTGACCATCTTGACGACCTTGCCCTGCCCGACGGCTCCGACATGCACGATCTGGCCGCCCATGGCTTCCAGCAGGGGGCGGCATCTCTCCAGCAGCGCGGCGTCACCGCCGACCATAATCGTCAGCGTGCCCTGCGCGGCCGCCGGCGTCCCACCGCTGACGGGCGCGTCGAGGACTTCCGCCCCCGTCCCGGCGACAGCCTGCGCGACCTCCTGCATGGCCAGCGCGGTCGCTGTCGTCATGTCGATCAGCACCTTGCCCCGCGAGAGCCCCTGCAGAACGCCCTGTTCGCCGAACACCGTTTCTTTCAGTTCGCGGTCGGCCGGCAGAATCGTGATAACGACGTCAGCCGCCCGGGCCACGTCCGCCGCGGTTGCAAGAACGCGTGCGCCAAGGCCGGCGAGCTCATCGGCCGGGGCGCGACGGACGTGGAACGTGGTGAACGTCTCATGCCCGGCGCCGACGACGCGCTTCGCCATCGGCAGACCCATCGCGCCCAGACCGATGAACCCTACCTTCACGCCAGACCTCTCTTGATTCGCGATGAGTGATGAGTGGTTAGGTTAGTGATTGCCCCCGCCATGCTTCTTCGCCCACGGATTATTACCCGTCTCCTTGATGTACCGCTCGCGCGTGACGTTATCGAGGAATGGCAGCGCCGCCACGGCCACTTCTTCGGCGCGTTCGCGCGGC
The DNA here is from genome assembly GCA_031404215.1 of Acidobacteriota bacterium. GTDB lineage: Bacteria > Acidobacteriota > Vicinamibacteria > Vicinamibacterales > 2-12-FULL-66-21 > JALZOC01. Next base: position 657 of record JANNHC010000518.1, on the reverse strand, counting down.
ACCACCACCACGCCGTCGCCATCGGCCACGACGACATCGCCAGGGCGAACGAGCACACCCCCGACGGTCACCGGCCGGTTTACGGATTCGAGCTCGTTACGGCCCGGTCGAATCCCGCGAGCGAGCCGCCGGAACCAGACCGGCACCTTGTGGTAGATGATCTCGTCGGTGTCCGCCAGGCCTCCGCCCGTGACCAGGCCGACCATCCCGAGTTTCTTCCAGGCCAGGATGTTCGACGACCCGATGCTTCGCGATTCGCCATCGTCCATGGCGTCGATGACCAGCATGGAGCCTGGCTGGAGCACTTTCATGAAGGCTTCGGACGTGATGGTGCCGTACCACCGGCCGATGGTCTTGTCGTCCATCTTCGGCTCGCGGCGATTCGTCGGCACGTAGCGCGCCGTCACCGCGATGCCCACCGTGCGGTGCGTGAACTTCTCCGTGTCCTTCCACAGCGCGTGGACCTCTTGATCGATGAGGCCGATGTTCTGCAGCCCCACCACGTCCATCCCGTCCGAGACGTCCGCCACCCGAAGCCACTTGTACATCTCGAGAATGCGCTTGTTGTCGTCGGCGGCGTAGTCCTTGTACGGGATGAACAGCCTGACCTTGTCGGGAATCGAGGTCTCTGCCGGCTGCTGCGCCGCGGCAACCCCG
>JANNHC010000517.1:0-4592 GCA_031404215.1 Acidobacteriota bacterium | reverse complement strand
GCATGAACTGCGTCCGCTCCGTCATCAGGCGCTCGATCGCCTCGTTGGCCTCGGCGTCCTCGATGGCGAGCGCGACGAGGTTGGCGGCGAGACCCAGAAACTCGGAGTCCGCGTGCCCATCGGGTGCGTCGGCGAGCGTTCATCATGTGCCATTCAGCGATGATACGGCCTGCGCTCGCAGGCGTAACGCGGCGACAGAACTCTTACATTCGGCGTGCTCGAGCCGCCGGATTTCCGGCAGTGGCAGCGTGGAATTTCGTCGCACCAAATTGTCGGTAGTATCGCTGCGCCTTGGACTCCGCCCTATCCTCGACGTCGTCTGGTAGACTGTGGCCGCTTTGCGCTCCTCCAGCATTGTCGTACCGGCCGATCACGGCGAGCTGCCCCCGTGGAATGTGGCGGATCTGCCGGCCCCGCCACCGTTCACGCTGGCAAACGTGTTCAAAGTGATCGGGCCCGGCGCGATCATGGCCGCGACATCGATCGGCGGTGGCGAGTGGCTCGTAGGGCCCGCGGCGGCAGTCAAGTATTCGTCCGCGATCTTCCTGATCGCGACGGTCGCCATCGGGCTGCAGGTCATCTTCAATCTCGAGGCGCTTCGCTACACGCTGTACACCGGCGAGCCGATCTACGGCGGCATCATGCGCCTCAAGCCTGGGCCGCGGTTCTGGGCGGCCTTCTACACCGTCCTCGGCTTCTTCCAACTGGGCTGGCCCGCGCTGGCCGGCAGCGCGGCGGCGACGTTGTTCGGCGCCTGGATGGGGCGCATGCCGGGCGCGCCGGATCAAGGCAGCCAGGCCTGGATTGCCACGGCCCTCATCATCGCGGTCGTCGCGATCCTCTCCTTCGGCGGGACGATTGAGCGAATGCTCGAGTATTTCGCCTGGACGATGCTCGGGGTCGTGTTCCTGTTTCTCGTGACGGTGAACGTGGCGTTCGTGCCGCTGCCGCACTGGTGGCGGACGTTCACCGGATTCTTCAGCCTTGCCGGCCTGGAGCATCCCATCGACTGGGCCCTCATCGGCGCGCTCGCGGCGACCGCGGGATCCGGCGGCATCGGCAACCTCACCGTGACCAACTGGGCGCGCGACAAGGGCTTCGGCATGGGGTCGAAGGTGGGGGCGATCCCGAGCGCCGTCGGCGGGCACGCCATCCAGCTGTCCCACGTCGGCACCGTGTTTCCGGCAACCGGCGAGAACATGGCCCGCTGGCGCGAGTGGATGCGCTATGTTCACGTCGATCAGATCTGGGTGTGGGGCCTGTTCTGCTTCCTGGGCATGTTCCTGAACGTGAACCTCGCGACCGCCATCATCCCGCACGGGACAGACCTGCAAGGACTGGCGGCTGGCGCCTACCAGGCCGAGTACCTGAGCCGGATTTGGCGTGGGCTCTGGTTCCTCACGCTCTTCAACGGATTCTGGATTCTCTTCAAGACGCAGCTCGGGAACACCGACATCCTCGTGCGGACGATCACGGACGCCGTGTGGATGGCGAGCCCCGGCGCGCGCGGCTCGAAGAGAGGCATTCGCGCCATCTACTACGGCATCCTGATCGTCTTCTCGATCTGGGGCGCGTTCGTCATCCGCTTCGCCTCGCCTTTCCAGTTGTTCAAGATCCTCGCGAACATGGCGGGTATCGTCCTCGCGGTGGCGGGCGTACAGATTTTCATGGTGAATCGCCGTTTTCTGCCGCCAGCCGTGCGCCCGGCCCGCTGGCGCGAGATGGGACTGCTGGCGTGCTCGGCGTTCTATGCCTTCTTCGCGTTTTTCGTCGTGCGTGACATCGTGCGATCGCTCATGCCGTAGCGAGTGTACTCAGGAGGATCAACCATGGCGTCATCCATTTCACGAAGAAAGGTGCTGCAGCTGGCGGGAGCGACTGCGGCCCTGTGTTCCGCATCGATCAAACCCCTGGCGGCCGCCGCTCCGAAGTTCTCTCGCATGCCGACAGAGGGAAAGGACACGCCGAAGATCTGCCTGGGGGCCTGGTCGGTGAGCGCCGACGAAGCCGGCATGCGCCGGCTGCGACAGATCGGTGTGGGATCGGTGCTCACGGGCGGTCCCCGGATCCCGTGGGAAGAATCCGATATCCGTGCCAGGATCGAGCGTTACAAGTCCGGCGGCCTGACGCTCTGCAACATGATGATCTCGGGGTTCGACGACGTCATCTGGGGGAGGCCGGGTGGAGACGAGCAGACCGACAAGGTCATCACGTCCATTCGGGCCGCTGGCAAGGCGGGCCTCCCGGTCATCGAATACAACTTCTACGCGCATCGCCTCACCGAAGGGTACAAGGAGGAGATTGGCAGAGCCGGCGCCGGCTACACGGCGTACGACTACGAGTTGTCGAAGCGTTTGCCGCCGCGCGACGGCGTCGGGACACACACGCGCGCCGATCAGCTGAAACGGGCCGAGCGGTTTCTCAAGGCGGTCGTGCCGGAAGCCGAGAAGGCGAACGTGCGCCTGGCGCTGCATCCCAACGATCCGCCGGTGCCGCTCAGTCGTGGATCGGAACAGCTCATGGCGAGCTTCGAGCATTGGAAGGATTACCTCAACCTCGTCAAGAGCCCATACAACGGGATGACGTTCGATTGCGGCGTCACCCGAGAGATGGGCGCAGACCCCGTCGAGGTCTGCCGGTATCTTGGAAAACGGGACTGCATCAACCACGTCCACTTCCGTAACGTTGTCGTCCGGAAGCCTTTCGTGGATTACACGGAAGTGTTCCTGGACGAGGGTCAGGTGGACATGTTCGGGGTGATGAAGGAGTTGGTGCGCCAGAAGTATCCGCGCGGGCTGTATCCCGAGCACCCGCGCGCCATCGACGTCGATCGCGAGCGCAACGATATCCGGGGCCAGTATCCAGGCGGCGGCGGGTTCGCCGGAGAGATCTACAACGTGGGTTACGCGCGGGCCATGCTCCAGGCCGCGCTGACGCTCTGAGGGGGACACAAACATGAAACATCCCGCATTCGTTGCGCTCAGCATCCTGGCGGCAACCGTCCTGACGCCTGTTCTTTCCGACGCCCAGCTGTTCACGCTCACCAAGGAGCAGATGGTCGAATACACGTCGCAGAATCCGTTCGATCGGTTCTCCGACGGGCGGCCCAAGGTCCCCGACGCGTTTATCGAGCGCGCGCGCGGCCTCTCCTCCGAGGAAGTCTTCGCGATTCTGCCCGGACAGAGTTTCCGCAATCAGTATGCAGACGGCTTCAAGGTGCTGCATCCCGGCAAGAAACTCGTCGGACGCGCGTTCACCGTGCAGTTCATGCCCTTGCGGCCGGATCTCGACGGCGTGATCAACGCCAAAGCCAAGGCGGCCGGATTGGCCCGTATGACCAACCAGGCGGCGATCGACATGCTGCAGCCTGGCGACGTGCTGGTGGTGGATCTGTTCGGACGCCAGGAAGGGGGGACGATCGTCGGCGACAACCTCTTCTACTACATCATGAAGGCCACCAAGGGAGCGGGGCTGGTGGTGGACGGCGCCATTCGCGACCTCGAGGGCATTTCACGAATGGACATGCCCGCCTACTTCCGCCACGCGCATCCGAGCGCGATCGGCAACGTGATGATCAGCGGCATCAACATCCCGGTACGCATCGGGAACGCGACGGTCATGCCGGGCGACCTGGTGTTCGGGGATGCCGAGGGGGTCTACTTCATTCCTCCGGCCCTCGTGCAGCAAGTGGTCGATAACTCCGACGTGATCCACGTTCACGACGAGTGGACGCGCAAGAAGTTCGACGAGGGCAAGTACAAGTCGAGCGAGATCTACGGCACGCCGCGAGATCCCGCCCTCAAGAAGGAATACGACGAGTACCTCAAGAAGCGGCTCGATGAAATCCGGAAGAACTACCCGAAATAGGCGCCGTCAGGGCTGTCTCGCTAGGCGCCGAACTGCCGGCGCATGAAGCGCGCGTTCTCGACGTAGCTCTCGAGCATCGGTGTGCCCTTCGGGATGGCCCCTTCCATCTGGATCCATCCCGAGTACCGGATATCGTCCATGGCCTTGCGCACGGCTGCGAAATCGATGCTCCCCCGGCCGAGCAGGACGCCGTTTTCCTTGGCGTGGAACTCGCCGATCTGCTGCTGACCCAGCTGGCGAATTTCCGCATAGATGTCGTAGCCCATCTGATGGGAATTGGCCAGGTCGTAGTAGACCTGCACGTGACGTGAGCCGACAGCGTCGAGGATCCGCAGGTGTTCAGCGGCGCTCAGCCAGGATTCGATGCCGAGGATCACGCCCTTGTCCTCGGCTTTCGGCGCGACGGCCTTGAGGCGGCGGATCACTTCCGCCCGCCCTTCGGCATCATTCCGGAGGTCGCCCTGCTCGAAAAAAGCCAGCAGCACGACCCGGACATCCAGTGCGCGCGCGACGTCGATGCTGTCGCTGACCCACTGGATGGTGCGAGGGTCCGACTTGTACGGCACTCGGTTCATCACGTCCAGGGCGATGCCACCGACGCGGACACCAGTCGCCGCGGCAGCTTCGCGGTAGGCTCGCTGCACCTCCGGCTGGCGCAGGTGCAGGTCGTTCGCCACGTCCCCCATGGAGATCTGCACACCGTCGATGCCCAGCTGCCGGGCCAC
>JANNHC010000516.1:0-2582 GCA_031404215.1 Acidobacteriota bacterium | reverse complement strand
GGCGATCACGTTCCGGGCGAACACCGCCTCGCGGGACGGGTTCGATGGGACCCCTTCGGCGTAGATGCCGACGCGGTTCGCCAGAATCTCATTGTCCTCGGCGACGAGGTCGCCAATGTCTTTCAACAGGACCCCGTAGGCGGCGGCCCCCTCGCGATGCTGCTGAATGCGGTTGCCGCGCAGCACCAGCCGGTCCGACATCATCAGCGCGGCGCCGAGCAGGTTCCCAATGGCCTCGTTGTTCTCGAATCGGGCGTTCTGCGAATACATCGAGTGCAGGCCGTAACGGCAGTTCGTGACGACATTGCCCTGCACGACGACGCGGTCCGTGAACGACAGGTAGATGCCGTCGCGCCCCTGCGAAATCCGGTTGCGCAGCATCTGACTGTCGTGGAGGTTCCACGCGCTGATGCCGTGACCCGGGCGCGCGCCATGCGACTGCCCGGGCGTGATCGCGTTGTCCTGCACGACCGCGTGCCCGCCCCCGCCGATGTGAATGCCGAAGTACACGTCCTGGACCTGGTTGGCTTCGATGCGGTGGCGATTGCCGGTGACCTTGATGCCCGCTGCCTCTTCCGTCACCTGCCGTCCGCTGTTGCGCACCATGAACCCGCGGAACAGAACATCGTCGCCCGCGATGGTGACGACACTGCCGAGGCCGGCGCCGTCGATGATCGCGCCGGGCCTGGCGATGACCGAGAGGGGACCGCGGATCCGGATCGGACCCTGGTGGACGCCGCTCTCGACGACGATTGTGCCGCCGCGCGGCGCGGCATCGATCTGCCCCTGGAGCGAAGCGGGCTGTGCAGACGCCTGCGCCACGGGCAAGACGATCAGTGCGATCAGCACCGCCGCGGCGGCGATCGCGCGCCGTCCCCCGGGAACGCGCGTGTGCGCTTCGAACCGCCGGCTGATGCGTCCCGCGAGGAGCAGGAGAAGGGCGGCGCCGACAAGGCAGGCGAAGCCCCAGGACACCATCGCCGACGACTCGAAGTTCCCCATCTCCGTCTCGCCAATTACCAGCGGCGTGAACGCCTTCAACCTGATCGGCGCCTTCGGATTGAGGGTGTGGCCGAACATGTACAGCCGCCACTGGAGGTCCGCGAGAATGACCAGCGGCACGGCCACTGTCGCGGCGACCGCGAGGCGTCGCAGCCAGGTGTGCAGCGGCGAGAGGAGGCACAGCGCGATGAGCAGCGCGATGCCGATCGGGAACATCGCCGTTTCGAAGGCGGGCGCCTCGATCGGCGGCATGCCGATGTAGTGATTCAGGATGCTCAGTTCCTGGAGGTCCCCCGTCATCCCCGTGCCGTAGGCATGCAGATGCAGCCCCTTCCGATACTGCGGGGCCTCCATCGTCATGCTCCAGAGCGGGAGCTTGGCGCCGAGCGCCACCAATGCGGCGGCGGCCACGGCCGCACCCATTCGAACTGCGCGTGCGGGAGTCACGATCCAGCCTCCTTGGCCAGCAGGTCGGAAATCGATCGGATGATCCGGCCGTGATACTTCGCGGCCGCTCGTTCGGTGGCTGACCGATCGCGATAAGCCATCAGACCGCCGCCCATGGGCGAGCGGATCTCGGAGGACGCGACGAATACCGCCACCGTCCCGTCGATCCACGCGTGGTCATCCGCGTCATGAAACCAGAAGGAGAGAGGGGCCGCCTCGGCCCTGGCCGCGTCGCGCAGGCATCCGATGTCATCGAACACCCGCGCGGCCGCACCCGGCGCCTGGTACGCCGCCGCGTAGAGCGGCTCGCTGATCAGCATGCCGCAGTGGCTGCAGGCCGTCCGGTCCACCACGATCTCGGGGGGACCCTCCGCCTTCACACCGCAGGCGGCGGTGACGAGCAGCACGGCACTCAGGATTGCCAGCTTCAACCTCATGACAACGCTCCGAGTTCCTTTTACTTCTCGACGATCAGCCAGCCCTGCATCTCGAGATGCAGCGCCGAGCAGAACTCGGTGCAGTAGTAGCTGTAGGTGCCCGGCTTGTCCATGACGAACTCGACGGTCGTGGTCTCGCCGGGATCCAGGCTGACCATCACGTTCTTCGTCGGCACCGCGAACCCATGCGTGGCGTCGGGTGTCTGCTCCGCGTTGGTCAGGTGCACGATGATCTTGTCGCCGACTTTGGCGGTGACAATGTCGGGCGTGAAATGGCTGCGGACGACATTCATCCACACTTCGACCACACCCGGGCGGCGGACGATGCGCGCCTCCTTCTCGCTGGCGAGCGCGTTCGGGCTCTACTGGTTCGAGGCGGGCGAAACGCCGGGTGCATAGACCTCGCGCGGCTTGAGGATGTCCGCCTTCACCATCTGCGCGTAGTGCGGTTCGCCGAATCCGATCGGCATGTCGGCGAGCAGCTCCATCTTGGGGCCCGAGATGTCGATTAACTGGAAATTCTGCGGGTGCAGCGGGCCGACGTTCGTGTGCCGGTCGATCGACCACTTGTTCATCGCGACCAGGTACTTGCCCTGGGGATCCATCGTGTCCCCCTGCGCCGTCGCGAGGTGACCGATGTTGTAGTGGATCGAGATCTTGTCGACGAGCTTGAAGCCCTTGTCGGCGGGATGGTAC
>JANNHC010000515.1:0-20804 GCA_031404215.1 Acidobacteriota bacterium | reverse complement strand
CGTCAAATTGTTTGGCGTACTGGGGCATAAGACGTAGTTTCCCTTTTCAAGCAGAACAAGCATCATAGCAAGGGAAAGCAAGGCCTGCCTAGCAGGCTGGGGCATGAAGGAGAGCGCATGAAACAACGTTGCATCGCGGTGGGTTGGCGAGGACAGGTGGTGTGATGAATGTCCGGCGGAGCTGCATCGAACCGGCAGCGTACCACACGCCTGCTTGACATCCTTGACAGGCGTCCGCTTTCGAGAGAGCTGGACACTCGCGCCGCCATGTTCGGCACAGATGAGACAAAAAAAGAGCCCCTGCGTCGCCGCAGGGGCTAATGGAGGATGGATGAGAGGCTGTGTGTGCCTTTCAAATCATTAGACGGCACACCCTACAAAAAGGTTTGCCGAAAATCTACGCACCGAGCTTGCGTTTGACGGTCTCGCTGATGAGGCGGCCGTCCGCGCCGAGCCCCGCCAGCTTCACCATCACAGCTTTCATCACACGTCCCATGTCTTTCTGCGAGGCGGCGCCGGTCTCCTTGATGGCTTCGTCCACGGCCCGTTCGACGACCGCGGTATCCAATGGCGGTGGCAAGTACTCTTCGAGCGTGACGATCTCCGCCGTTTCCCGAGCCGCAAGCTCCTCGCGCCCGCCCTTCTGGAACTGCTCGGCGGAGTCGCGCCGCTGCTTGATGAGTGACGCAATCACCTGCTGGCTTTCGGTGTCGTCCAGTGCCCGACCCTTTTCCACCTCGCGGTTCATCAGCGCGGCTTTGGCCATCCGCAACGGCGCGAGCCGTCCCCGATCTCTGGCCTTCATGGCCGTCGTCATGTCTTCGGAAATCTTGTTGATGAGTGACATTGGGCAAACCTGGATAAGAAAACCGGTTCGAGGTTTCGAGTGTTTGGTCTCAGGTGGTTCAGTGCCGGTACTAAGATACCGGATCGTGAGCCGCTTCGCGCATGACGGCACGATTCGCTCTTTGACAACCCACGCCGTCGACGCGCCGTTCATCATTTCGCGACCTCCCCATACACCTCCCAATACTGCTCCGCCACCGCATCGGGACGGAACTCGCGCTCGATGACTTCGCGCGTACTTGGGAGCGTGCGCCGCTTGTTCTGCAGGAAGTGCACGATCGCCTTGCCGAGCGCGATCGGTTGCTCCCCAGCGACGATGGAGACGTCCGGGCCGAAGACGCCGTTCAACTCCACGCCTCCTGGATTGTCGCTCGAGAGGACCGGCGTACCGCACGCGAGCGCCTCGACGGCGACGGTCGGCAGGGCCTCGAGCAGCGAAGGCAGGACGAAGAGATCGGCCGCCGAGCAGTACCGCGAAACCGCGACGTTATCGACGAGCCCGGTGAAGTCCACATGGCGTTCCACGCCGGCCGAACGTGCGGCCGCTTTCAATTCCTCCAGCAACGGCCCCGTACCGCAGATTACGAGCCGCGTGTCCGGATGCACGTGGATCACGTCCGTCATCGCCTCGAGCAGCACCCGCTGTCCCGCGAGCGGATGCAGTCGCTTGACGTTGAGCAGCAGATGACGATTGTTGATGCCCACGGCGGAGCGCGCCGCCGCCTGCGCCTCGTGGTCATGCCACGAAAAACCCTCGCCGACAGCCGGGTACACGACGCGCGAGTTCCGGCGTCCCAGCCCAAGTTCGTGCGCGCGGCTCATCAGCCGATCGCTGTAGAACGTCACGTACGAGGCGTCGCGGTACGCCCGGGTGAAGAGATCCGGCCGGCCGCGCTTCGGCTGGTAATGCCAGATCTCGGTGCCGTAAAGCGTGAGGACCGACGGCTTGCCGGCACGTTTCGCGAGCAGGATCGCCATCTCCGCCAGCAGGCCGTTGCTGTGGACGTGCACCAGATCTGCGGCGGCAATCCGCGGGCCGAGTTCGCGGCGGAGGCGCATGGCGCCGAACACGGACCCGAGGAGCAGCGTGCGATCGAAGAATCCGCCGCTACGCCGCGGAACCCAGGTGACCGGACCGGCGAGAACCTCGCGGCCACCGGCGCGGGGAGGGTGCGCGATGTACTCGACGGAGTCGCCGCGCGCCCGCGCCCAGTTTCCAAGCTGCCACGGCAGCAGGGCGTTGGCCGCCTGGTCGGGCGGCAGGTGCGGGGTGACGTGCAGAATCCGCATCAGCCTGCGTACTGCCGGCGAAACTCCGAGAACGTGACCGGTACCGCGCCCAGTTCCCGCGTGGAGAACGCGAGAAACCGGTCGAGCCGGTCGCAGAAGGCATCGAGCTCACCCTGTGTCCGGTTGTAAGGGCTGCCGCCGACGATGGCTTCGCTCGAGTGGAAGAGGATGTTCAGTACCGGTTCACCTGAGGAGGCGAGGTCACGGGCGAGGCCGATCATATCGTCGAGTGATGAGTACGACGGTCGCAGCCACCGCAGACGCAGCAGCCGAAGCGCGCGCAGTACACGCCGTGTCATGTAGGGCTTGGGCGCACGCGCGTACGCATATTGGAGCGCCTTCGGCAGGCGGCGGTTGAGCGCGGCGGATACCGGGACCTCGAGCACGCCGCTACTTCCGGGAGTGATCGCACTGTCGTACGCCAGGAAATACGGCGTGAGCGGCGCTTCGACGAACTCCGGACCGCCCTTGTGGGATTCATCGAACAGCGGCGCCACGCTCGACTCGACGAGATAACCCAGCCGCTCGAGGCCGGCGACATGATCGGCCGAAAACCCGAACCGGCCGGAGCGGTAAGACACCGGCCGTTGTCCGATCGCCACGGCAATCACGTCGGTCAGGGACGCGAGCTGCGCTTCGAACTGGGACCGCGGCAGCATGGACGCATACGGATGCCGGCGGACATCCTCAGCCGTGCACGGCGGGGTTTCCCACGCGTGGTGGTGCGCGCCGATCTCGCAGTCGCCTCCGGCCATCAACCCGCGCAGTACCTCAGCCGACCGGGCGTCCGTGGCCACGGGGTAGGTGATGACGTAGGTCGGTCGGACGCCATGGTTCGCAAACAGCGCGTGCAGGCGCGGGAGCGCGTAGATGTTTTCGAATCGCTGGTTCGCGCGCGCGGCCGCGTCCCACTGGTTGTCACCTTCGGTGTCGATGCCCACCAGGAGGTTCATGGCCTCATCGATCCTGGTCGGAATCACCGAGCGTGATGTGCCAGTTGTCCGTGTGCTCGTAGAACGCCGGTTCGACGTCGATGCCGTTCACCTTCACGACGAACTCCATCGTCGACTTCACCTGGAAGTAGCCCGAGCGGCGCAGCACGCGCCTGAAGCCGGCATGCATGGCAAAGACGCGAATCTTGTCCGAGTCGGCCTGGCGGGCTTCGCGATCGATCCAGTGCAGCAGCGTGCGAAGCGCCCCTTCGTCCTCAGGATCGGTCAGGAAGTCCACGACGAGCGTCACCCGCCCGCGCGGTTCATACAGGTGTCGATAGACGACGTATCCGACATTCTGATCGTCGCGTCGCAGGACGGCGATGGAATAGCGCACGTGCGGCGCGGACACGTATTTCCAGTTGAGGTACGCCGCATCACGCCGGACTCCCAGGTCGAACTTCGGCGCGAGCGTCTCCCACAGCGCCGTGAAGCTGTCGTCGAACCGCTGGATCAGGCGCACTTCGGCTCTCAGAGGGCGGGCCCTCGCGACGATCATGACGATCGGGAGCGTCAGGGCGGACACGATCCCGTTGAGGAACACCGGCCAGTTCGGCCGCCGCAGGGCTCGCCGCGTGAGCGGCTTGACCATGCACGGCACCGGCCCAACGTCGGGCCAGTTCAGCTTCTGGAACAGCCGGTACGACGAGTCCGAGAGGCCCAGCCCGAGCGATGCGCCGACGTTGCGATCCCAGGTGCGGAACAGCACTTCGCCCAGCCCCTGGCGCTGGCGTTCAGGCGCGACCATAACGTCCATGCCCCACGACCCCTGGACTTGCTGGCCCTTGATCGAGAGCGTCACCGGCATCGTGGCGTACTGGCCGACGAGGGCCGGACCTTCGCGCGCGATCCAGATTTCGGGCTCCTGCCGCGGGTTGTTGGGGTTGCGCCGGTATTGCCAATCCCAGCGGAGGCGGTTGGCCTCGGCGGCGTCGTTCCCGAACACGCGGCGGTACAACGCCTCCACGGCGCGCTTGTCGTCCGGCTTATAGCGGCTGATGTCCGCCACGCTAGGCTCCCGCCAATACGTATTCCATGTTGCTGATGAGTGCGTCCTGCGTCAGCGCACTGTCGCGTATCCAGCGGGCGACCGGCGCCGGCAACCGCCGGACGGTGGCCGTCACATGCAGTTCTTCGCGGACAATCCGCAGGCCGGCGTTCGCAATCTGCCGGCGGAGCCTGCCGACCCGAACCTTTTCGAGCAGGTCGTCTTCCTTGACTTCTCCGCGCCGCGCCGCCTTGATGAAGGAATTCTCGTTGGCCGGTTCTTTCAGGGACCACGCGGCGTGCCGTGCGAGCACGCGGAACGTGGCGAACGCGGCGCGTCGTCCGACCATCAAGTGAAGCGGTACGGGGATCTTCAATCGCGGTAGATGCGCACCGGCTAATGAGAGGTACGGCGCCGTGGACAGGTACACGTGCCCTCTGGACGCGAGCACCCGGGCGCATTCGCGGAGATACAGCGGCGCATCGGCGACGTGCTCGATGACCGCGTGCGACAGGACGAGGTCGAACGATTCGGCCGGAAAGGGTAGCGCCATGCCGTCGGCCAGGGCGAAATGCAGGTTCCGCATCCCGCGTTCCCGCCCGAGGCGCACGCCTGCGTCCTGGAACCGCTCGGCGGGATCGATCCCGACGACCTCTCGAGCCTCTTCGGCGAGCGAGACCGGCATACCTCCGCCTCCGCATCCGGCGTCGAGCACGCGCCCGCGCACGGTGACGCCCGCGCGTTCCAGGAACGCGATGACTTTCGCGCTGCGGTAGTACTCGAAGAGCGCGTAGTCGTACTCGGAGCGAAATCGAAGGTCCGCGTGCGCCCTGATGGCGCGCTCGTCAATGTTTCGCACGCCCGCTCTGTGGCGATTCCCGACCGCCGCCGAACTTGTCGATGAGCGCCGCGCGATCGTGGCCCGTGGCTGTCTCGGCCACGTCGAACATCATGATGATTCTCTGATCCGGGTATGCGTCGAGCACGTCGCGAATGACGGGGTTGTGCGCCTGCGATTCGTAGCCGAGGCTCGGCGCGATGTAAGTGAGAATATATCGCACATCGTCGCGCGTCATCCTGTCGTCGTAGTTTCCGAAGCCGCGCCCCACGAAGATCGGCCTGATCCGGTTCTCGAGCGCGAGCCCGTTGGCCAGCTTGCCGTGCACGAGCGTGTCGGGAGGCAGCCGCCTGCCGAGCGCGATCGACGCCTCGTAGTTCTTGTAGGTCCGACCGCCTGCCCACTGCCAGTACTGAACGACCTGCCCAGCCGCCACCAGGACGGTCAGTACGACGGTTGCCGCCGGGCGCCATCCCCCGCGGGCGAGCGCCCGCGGGATCCGGGGCCAGGTCGCGTACACCACAGTCGTCAGCACAGCCGCCAGCGCCGCCGCCAGCCGCACGTTTGGGCTCACCTCGCGAAGAAACGCAACCCGAACGACCGCGCCAAAGACCACGTAGGCCCCGTAAAGCACGACCGGAAGTGCGATGAGCGCCTGCTTCCTGGTCAGGCGCTCGACGCCTTCAGGGATCACGCGAGCCCGTCCGAGGGCGATCGCCGCCAGGGCCACGAATGCCGGGATGAACAGGATGAACCGGCGTTCGTTCCCCACGTCGTGCAGGATCAACTCGGCCGTTCCAAGCCCGACCCATAACAGCAGGAGCCGCTCGCCGCGCGCGAGATCGCGCCAGCGCGCCAGCATGCCGAGCGCGGCGGTCATGCCCAGCGCCAGCACGAACCACATCCGCGTGAACACGTCGTGCAGGACCGGGAACCAGGTGATCCGATCGATCAGGGACTTGAGGTCGTAGGCGGGCTTCCTGGTCACGGACACTTGCCAGTTGTAGAACCGGTAATCGGACCAGTTCGGCAGCACGAACACCGCCAGCGCCACCGCACCGCCGAGGACCAAGCCGCCCAAGGTCCAGTGTGCACCCCGCACCTCGTCCCTGCGGGAGTCCATCAGGCCGGCGCCTGCCGCGAGCAGGAGTGCGCCCGCATCGAGCGCGATGGCGGCGACGAAGAACGCGGCCGCGGCCTTCGTGAAGAATGCCAGCAGCGCGCAGACACCGGCAGCCGCGCCCCAGCGCGGGTCCTCATCCGTGCGCGTGTAGCAGTACCAGGCCGCCACCATGAACGCGACCATGGGGCCCTCCATGAGGGCCGCCCTGTTCCACATGACGTAGATGTAGTTGGTTCCGAGGAGCGCCGCCGCGATCACGCCAGCGCGCCGGCCGGCCACGCGGGCGACGCCCATCGCGAGCAGCCAGATAGACAGCAGCCCGCAGACTTCAGGCACCAGCCGCGCCTGCCGCACGCCGACGCCAAAGGCCTTGAATGCTCCGTACTCGAGGGCGGTGAACACAGGAGCGATGAACATCGGGTTCCATTGGTCCTGCGCCCACGCGCCGAACAGCGCCTTGTTCCTCGCGTTGTGCACCCACGCGCCCTCGTCGTGCCACACCACCCCCACGGTTGGATCCCAGGGCGGATCCGCGGCAGGGAAGAGTCCGCGCAGCACTGCCGACACGGCCAGCACAACGAGCAGCGCCGCCCAGAACCGTCGCGGCGACATGTCACCGGAGGCGGGCGTCACTGTGCCGCTGCCCGTTTCATCCACACGTCAAATCCTGCCGGCCCGGTCACCGGTTCGTACGACCCGCGCAGCCAGTCGGCCAGTACCGGCGTCGTCATGAAAAAATGCGCCGAGTCGTCCACGTCCGGGTACCAGTCGCGCTGCTGTAAGGCCACAATCGCCGGGCTGTTGATTCGCAGGTCGTCGAGAAGCCCGCTGGTGCCGTATCCGGGTTTGCCGTCGTTGAATCCCACGATGACCGGACGGCTCCAGAAGAAGCGCGAGGCGGCGCGTCGCTCGCCCGAGACATAGGCCCCTGACGAAAAGCCAAACACGTACACCGAATCGCTCGGCCCGCTGTTCAATCGCATGAAGGCCCCCAGCTCGTCCATCGCCAGCGCGGAGTATTTTCTCGTGGCGCGATCGCCGTATCGGGCCAGGTGTTCAGTCCGTGTCACGCGGCCGAGCGCGTAACCCGCATCGAGCCACGTGTTCTCAACCAGTTTGGGCGGGTTGCTCACCCGCCATACCCCGGTCAGGATGATGGCCGCGGCTCCGAGATTGACGACCCGTGAGCGGCTGAACAGCAGCGAGCCGGCCCATGCCGCCGCGAGCGCAAGCGCGGGCGCCGCCTGGACGAAGTACTGGGGAAGATCCCGGCTGCCGTTGATGGCGATCGTCAGGCACGCGGCCGCGACCCATGCGACCGCGACGAGCCGGTCGAGACTCCACCGGGCCGCGACCAGGAGGACGGCGCAGCCTGCACAGCCCAGGAGCCACAAGGCATCGACCCGCGCGTGCCGAACCGGGAACGTCAGCAGGTACATCGCGGCGTGCAGCGGGCCTTGGTACGTCTCTCCCGAATAGCGCACGTTGTACACGATGGTTCCCTCGTACAGATCCGTCAGGGCGTGGCCGGCCGCGAACCACAGCGCGAAGGCCACGATCGGCACAGCGAACCCGGCGGCAAACACCGCGAAGGCAGCGGGCGTCAGGCGCTTCCAGACCGCAAGCGTGAAGACGCCGGCGAGCACGTAGGCGGCCGCGTTGTATTTGAATGTGAACGCCAGGCCGAAGAGCGCCCCTGCCGCCACCAGGTTGCGTAGCGGCGGACCTGCGCGGCTGCGGGCGAGACAGAGAAAAGCACCCGTCACTGCCGCGGCGATGAAGGTCTCGCACTGGGCCCGGACGCTGACGCCGCCGAGGCGCGCGAACGCCGGATTCGACAACAGCAGGAAGAGGACGGCCGCCCACGGTCCGACTCCATTTCCCGCGACAGCCCCGCCGAGCCGCCAAAGGAGCGCCGCCACGATGGCGGCGATCAGCATGTCGGTCGCCGGCACGGCCGCGTCGCGCGGCACGATCGCCCGCATCAGCGCATACGTGAGGTGGACGGCAGGAGGTTTCTGATCCCACGCGTCGCGGTAAGGAATACCGCCGGCGAGAATGCGATCACCCACGTACGCGTACAAGCCCTGATCGGCGCCCATGGGCTGCACGAGCGAGGGGAGGCGCACGACGAGCAGGACGCACGCGAGCGCCAGCAGGAGGCGGTTTGTCATGTACGCGCCGGGTGCTTGAATTATAGTGCTTGCGAGTTCCATCCTTGACCGACCGCGTCACCCCAGCATCCCTCGCCATCGTCGTTCCGACATACAACGAACGCGATCGGCTGACGGACCTCGTCGAGCACATCTTTCGCGCCTACTCGGCCGAGGGTGTTGACGGCGAGCTCGTCATCGTGGACGACAATTCTCCCGACGGCACCGGGCCGCTCGCCGACGAGCTTGCGAGTCGCTACCGCATCACCGTCGTCCATCGCGCGGGAAAGCTCGGCCTGGGTACGGCCGTGATCGAAGGGTTTGCCGCTGCCAGTGCGCCCATTGTCGGCGTGATAGACGCGGACTTGAGTCATCCGCCAGCGCTGCTGCCGCGGATGCTGGCCGCGATGCAGGCCGCGTCGGCGGACGTCGTCATCGGGAGCCGGTATATTCCAGGCGGCGGCACGCGCAACTGGGGACTGGGACGCCTGCTCATGTCGCGATTCGCGTGCCTCATGGCGCGAGGACTCACGCCGATCCGCGACGCCACGTCCGGCTTTTTCCTGATCCGTCGAGACCTTGCGCGCGACGTGCGGATCTCGGCGGGCGGATTCAAGATCTGCCTGGAACTGCTCGTGCGAGGACGCCCGGCGTCGGTCGTCGAAGTGCCGTATGTCTTTGTCGGGCGGACCGCGGGCGAAAGCAAGATGAACCTGAAGGAGGCGCTGGGTTATCTGGACCAGCTCAAACAGCTGCGGCAGTTTGTCGCCGCGCGTCCCCGCCTGTCACAGACCTACACGCGTCTCACCCCCGAACAGCTTGCGTCGCAGACGCTGCTGAAACCGGTTCGCCCCGCCGCTCCACGCGGGGAAGCCTAGTCTCGTCTCGAGCGGCTCACGGCTCACGCAGAGATCGCTGAGACTCGCAGAGAGCAGAGATCCGTCCTATCAAGCGACCGATCCACGAATAAGACAGTCGAGGTCTTCGCGATCTCAGCGCGAGCCGGTCAGCCCAGCCGCGGTCGACGTGTCGACGACGCGTGTGCCGAAGAGCGTGCGTGAGAGCACCTGCCAGACGATGTTCTGTTTGGAGAAGGCGATCCGCGCGACGTCGGTCACGTGCCGCGCCATGTAGCCGGGGCGCAGGAAGAACCGTCGCTTCGCACGGTTGATGGCGTCCATCACGACGGCCTCGTCGAGACCGTTCCCGCGCAGCACGTAATAGGAGTATTCCATCCTGGTCCAGTCGTTGCTCGCCTCGGGCGGCAGCAGCGACTCCCGTATGCATTTTTCGTAGAGCGCGGTGCCGGGATACGGAACTGCCGGATAGAAGTTCGCAAAATCCGGATCGAGGGCGATGGCGTACCCGATCGTCTGTTCCATCGTCGCGGGCGTTTCACCTGGATATCCGAAGATGAAGAAGGCGAATGACCGGATACCGGCGTCGCGCATGTTCTTGAACGCCGCCTGGATCTTCTGGCGCTCGAGCCGCTTGACCATGTCCTTCCGGACTTCGTCCGATTCGGACTCGATGCCGAGGGCCAGCATCCAGCACCCCGACCGCTTCAGCCGGTGCACGAACGCGGGATCCGTCAGGTTGTCGGCGCGCGCGTTGCCAAACCACTGGATTGGCAGGTTGCGTGCGATGAGCTCGTCGCAGAAGGCGCTGAACGACTTGACGTTCAGCGTGACCGTATCGCCCCACAAATAGAAGAAGTCCACGCCGCGTTCGCGGTGGGTCTTCTCGATTTCGTCCACCAGTAGCTTCGCGCTGCGCTCGCGGAACTTGTGTCCCTGGTGGATCGGCGCCACGCAGAAATCGCACGTGTACGGACAGCCGCGGCTCGTTTCGACGATCACGTAGCGCTTGTTCACGAGCGGCAGCGCGTACCCGTCGAGGGCCACCAGATCCCAGGCCGGGTACGGCATCGTCGCGAACCCGTTGAAACTGCCGTGTGCGCGGTGCGGGACCACGGAGCCGCCGGACGCCGCGCCGCGCCAGGTCAGGCTGGGGACATCCCCGAGCCGATCGACCGAGTCCAGCAGCGCCAGTTGCACCATGGCGTCTTCGGGCTCGCCGACGAACATGCCGTCGACCTGGGGAGCGCGCGCCATCGACTGGGCCGGGGCCGTCGAGGCGTGCGGCCCGAAGCAGAACAGCGGCGCGCCGTAGCGCTGCTTCAGCCGCGCCATGGCGGCGCAGTCGGCATCGAGCGTCGGGGTCGTCGTGGGGAACAGGACGAGCGTCGGCGCGAATCCCCCGCGATCCAGGCGTGCCACGACCTGGTCGATCGACAGGCGTTCGGCGGTGGCGTCGATCAGGCGCACATCGCAGCCGGCGTTCCGCAGCAGCGACGCCGTCAGCGCCAGGGTGTACGGCGGCTTGGTCGTACCGAGCACGTCCTCGCGCTCCTGGCAACGCCCCTGACGTGTGAAGGCCACGCCGTTGATGAGCGGCGGATTGATGAGCAGTGTCTGGCGGCCGAGCATCGGGATGTGATTCACCGGACCACGGTCAGTGGAATTGCGCGTCGTGCGGGACGCGGCACGCCGGCCCCGAAGGGCTCCGCGAGCGGGACTGGAGAGAGTTCGACTTTGCAGCAGCGGCGGCAGACGGGGAAGATTCCGTTCTCGACCAGCCGGCGCCGCATTTCTACGTACCGGTCGCCGTTCCAGATCTCCTCGAGCGACGACTCAGCGAGATCGCCGACCTCGACACGAATGAACGGGCAGAAGTACACCTTGCCGGAAAACGACACCCGCGCGTGCAGGAACGGATACAGGCAGCGTCCCTCGAGCTTCGCGCCGGGCGTGTAGTAGTTCTCGATCAGCTGGGGATGCACCTTCGGCCGGAAATCGAACAGCACGTTCTTGCGGCGGCATTTCTCCTCGAGCGCCGCGACTTTCCGGCGCACCATGGCGATGTCGAGCCCCGGGTCCGTCGTCACGAAGGTCGCAATGGACGACGGATCGTCGGCGCCGATGAGTCGCACGGTTTCAGCCACCTCTTCGGGCGTGCTGAACATGAGGTGATTGAGCCCGATGGCATCGACACCCAGTTCTTCGGCGACGTCAACCATCTGGTCGAGTGCCTCGAGGCTCTCGTGCGCGACGGTGGTGTTGATGCTGACGCGCAGGGGCGCGTGCTTCCGGCGCGCCGCGTCCTGAAGCCGTTTGAGCCCCGCGCACGTCCGCTCGAAGGTCCCCTTCAGCCCGCGCGCGACGTCGTGCAGTTCCCCCGGGCCGTCGATTGAGACGCTGATATGTTTGAGGAAGCCGGCCGCCGCGAGGTCCGCCAGCGCTTCGGCGCGCTCATCACTGATGATCGTGCCGTTGGTGGTGAGATAGCCGCACGCGTATCCCTTGTCGCGGAACAGATCCAGGACGGACATGATGTCCTTCCGCATGAAGATCTCTCCGCCCGTGAGGCTGACCTGGAAGCCCGGATTGTCCGGAAAGGCCTTGCGCAGCGCGTCGAGCGTCATCTCCTCGCGCCACTGCCCCTCGATATTCAGCAGATCGCCGACGTAACAGAACTCGCAGTGCAGGTTGCACCGCATCGTGGCTTCGTACACCGCTCCAATCGGGAGGCGATCGGCGCGGCCCGTCTTCTCGCTGACGAATCGGCTGATGCGCTGTTCGTAGCGCCGGCGCCGGTACCTGGCCCAGGCGTGACGCGCCAGCGGAAACGCTCGGGCGCGTATCGCGATTGACTCTCGCAGTCTGGCGACGGACGTGCGCAGGGTGTTGCCACCCGCATGTCCTTCGGTATGTTCCGCCGCGTTTGGGGCCAGGGCCATCGAGCTGCTAGATCTCCGGGGCGAACCGGCGGGCGAAATCACCCGCAGGCCGTGTCAGACTTGAGAGGGAGGACCCTCTATTGTATCGCCTGTCAGGCATGCACGCTATAGGCCTCGGCTGAGCTGGCTGGCGTTCATGAACCAGGCCTTCGTGGCTCGATGAGCCAGAGATCGAGCCCCGGGCCCGGACGCTCGAGCGCCGGATGAACGGTCGCGGCGGTGTTATGGAGGAACGGCGGCACCTCGAGCCGCTCCCTCGCCGTTGCCGAAGAACGATACGGGCTGAACTCCGCGATTCTGCGTCCCTCCCGCGCCAGCGCGGCTTCGAGTCCCGCCAACGCCGGATTCGGCACGTTGTTGCGTTTCAGGATCACATACTCAATCCCGAGCGACCGTAAGGGCGCAAGCCCGGTCTCGCTTGAAAATGCGGACGGCGATACGTAGATCTTGTCCGCGTCCTCCCCTCCATCGCCAAGATAAATCAACCGATACGATGGGCCGGGCGGGTCAGCGGCCAGCATGAGCTGAAACTTCATCGACGCACGATCCTCGGAGCCGAGGTTCGCTCGCAGACTTTCGAGCAACGCTTCGCGCGACTGGCGCAGCGGTGCGCTGTAGGGCTGGACCAGGATGGACGCGCCGGGTGAAATCCGACTCTCGACGACCTGCCGTGCAACGGTCCGCGTGTCCGGCTGGCGGAAGAACAGATCAACCCTGAGGCTTCCCACCAGGCCGGGGACCATGGCCAGCGCGGTCAGCGCGGTCGCCGCGACAGGTGCGCGACGCCCGAATACCCTGGCGACACGCGTCACCGAGAATGCGGCGGCCAGCGCCATGAGCGGAATGACGACATTTAGATATCGGCTCATCGGCACAGTGTTCGAGACAAACGCGAGGAAGGCTACGGAAAAGCTCGCAAGCAGCGCTCCGCGCTTCCAGTCCGAGACGATCGCCCAGATGAAACCGAGCGCGGCGAGCAGGCACACGGGCCAGCCGACGGTGTCCCAGAACAGGATCTCCACGTACCGCCCGAACGACGTGAACGCGCCTGTCGCGTCGACCGCGCGATCGATATCGATCTCGCGCAAGGCCGCGATATCGCGCATGACGAGAGCGGGTTCGGTGAAAAAGAACGGGGTGCCAGCAACAAAACCGGCGAACGTCGCCACTCCCGCCCACGACAGCATGCGGAATGCGGTGGCCCAGTTCCGGGTTCTCTCACCGTGCACCGCCGCCGCCACGCACACCGGAATGACAATGAATGCCGCATAGTAGTGCGTGGACACGGTCAAGCCCGCAAACAACCCCGCGACGATCCAGGAGCGGGTGCGCGCCGCCGCGACGGGATCCACCACGACTTTCGCCAGCACCGCGTGCGTCAGCACGGCAAACAGGGTGACCGGCACGTCGAGCTTCACGTAGTGCGCGTCGCGAACCGCCACCGGGGCGACGGCCAGAAACGCCGCCGCGGCGAGCCCCGTCGCGTTGTCGTACAACCGTCGTCCGTACACGTACACGGCGGGGACCGCCGCAATGCCGAACGACGCGGTCAACGTCCGGCCGGCCAGAAATAGACGCGAGGGATCGGTGAAAAACTCGCGCTGGAAGGCGTCGAGCGACGCGAATAGTCCCAGGACTCGCCCGACGAGGAAAAAGAGGACCTCCCACGCGAAGAGGGCGTACAGGTACAGCGACGGATACAGGAAATTGTGCGGGTTCAGGTCGCCTTTGGCGAACGCCAGCGCGCGATTGAGGATCGGCGTTTCGTCCGGGTTATAGGTGGCTGGCAACCCGTACGCCAGCGCCAGCAGCCTCAGTACTGCGGCGAGCACGCAGATGGCGAAAAGAATGATGGCTGAGCGGCGCAAAGAAGACTCTGTCATGGAAGACGCGAGGGTCAATTCTAGCGCACCGGCCGGTCTGGGCCGGCGGAGGCATCCGGCAGATCAACTGCGATAATTTCTCCAGCGAGCTCGGTGGTTTCAGCCGGCGGCGCGGAACCACGACGCGCGTAGCGAACGCGCACCGCATTGAGTGCGCGTAGCTCATCGGAGTTGAAGAAGCGCGTCACCCACAGCAACAGCGTCATCACCACCACGACCGTGCCCCCGCGCGCGAGGATCCCCGCGACCGGAGACATCGCCGGAACCGCGGCCCCTGCGGCGTACGCCACGAGGGCTGCCGCAATCGCCCGCCCGAGTCGGCCGTACTCGTACTGCACAGGATAGAAACGCTGCGAGAACGCGCAGTCGACCGCCGCCTGCAGGGCATAGGCGGCGCCGTTGGCCCATGCGGCGCCGATGATGCCGAACCGCGGTATCAGCCAGACGTTCAAACCTATATTGACCGCGGCCCCGATGGCGGTGCTCACAGGATAGTACCGGGTGTGGGCCGTGATGTTGAGGCCGATGGAGGTCAGCAGATACACGCCGTAGAAAAAGACGCCGACTGCGGTCCACGTCACCACACCCGCGGCCGAGACGTACTGGCCACCGGTCACCAGGTCGAGCAGGTCGGAGGCGATCGCCGAAAGTCCGGCCGTCATGAGCGCGAGCGCGGCCACGCCATAGGTGGTCACCGTGCTGAAGACCCGCCGGGCGTCCGGCTCGCGCGCGGTCGCGTAGTAGAACGGCGCCCAGGCGGACTCGAAGGCGCCGAGCGCGATTTTCTCGATCAGCCCGAAGCTGACGCCCATCGAGTAGACGCCGATCTCGGGGAGCGGCAAGTACCGGGTCATCACGAACCGGTCGCCCACCGCCATCAGCTGCAGGGCAAAGCCGTGGGGGACGCGCGGCAGGCCGAATGCCAGCGATTGCCGCAGCAGCGAGGTCGAAAACGTCGGCCGCAGGAGCGGCGCGAACCAGCGAACCATCACGACGAGCATCACCGCCGTCACGGCCAGGTCGGCAACGACCACGCCCATGATTCCCATCCCCGCGCCCATGACCAGGATCAGCCGTAGCACGAGCGTGGAGCCGGATCGCGCCAGGGTCAGCGCGCTGAACTCGCGCGCGCGCTGTTGCATCCGGAGCACGTGGAATGGGATGAACGTGAAGCCGATGGCGAACGTGTTCAGCAGCACGAGCTGCAACGCGAGCGTGTGTCCGGGCGACTGGAGCAGACGGTCGGAAATGAACGGGGAGGCGAGCACTGACGCGATCAGCAGGACGCCGTTCGTGCCGAGCAGGAAGAAGAACAGCGTGCTCGCGAGCCGCTGACGTGCGCGCTCGTCCTCACAGTCGTACCAGAAACGCATGAACGAGCCGTCTACCCCCCAGCGGAAGCACAGTTTCACGTAGGCCTCGATGGCCCCCAGAAGCGCGAGCACGCCATAGTCGCCCGCCGAGAGGTATCTGACGTAAATGGGAAGGAGCAGGAAGTTCAGCGCCTGGATGGCGACGTCGCCGGCGCCGTAGATCGCCAGGTGCTTCGAGAGTTCGCGGATTTTCTGAAACAACGTCTCAGGGCTTCCGGAACGCGAGGAGATTCAGAAAGCACCAGCCGGGGACCGGCAGCAGACGCGTCAGCCAGCGATGCAGCGGTTGAAGCGCACGCGGGTGTCGCCGGATCCAGCGCGTGAGGACCGGCACCGTCGGAAAGATTCCCCGGCGGGCGGTGAGGAGGAATCCCGCCCGTCGCGCGAGCTCGATGTACTCCAGGGCCGGCCGATCGCCGGGATGCTTGTATTCAGACGCCGTCCGGATCAGTCGACCCAGTAGGAGGAAATGCACGCGCGACTGGAGATGGGCGAGGTTCGGCACCGACACGAGCAGCTCGCCCCCGGCCTTCACGACGCGAAACAACTCGGCGAGTGCGCATGGCTGTTCTTCGAACGTGAGGTGCTCGAGAACGTCCAGACACAGCGCTCGATCGAAGGTCCCGTCGGCGAACGGGAGCGCGGTCAGCGATCCCGTGCGCACGCGGTCCGAGGCATAGTTGGGATCGATTCCCTCGATCGCGAGGCGGTCCGCGTATTCGTCAACGAGCACGCCCTCGCCGCAGCCGGCGTCGAGCACACGCGTGCCGGCCGCGGCCTTGTCGAGCCATCCGCGCACGAATTCGAGCTTCGCGAGGTATGTGGGGTAGTAGTCCCAGTCCGGATCGGGCGCCCGATGGTAATCACCCCGCGCGGCGTATTCGCCGCGGCGCACAACCGGTGGGGTGATGCTCATGATGGCCGTGATTCTAGCGCGGCACGAACGTGTGCGCTACCGATCGGGCGTTGCGGGGCGTTCGCGCGATGCCCAGCGCCTACCGGATGAAAGCTCTGCGGCCCGCGTTACGCGCCGCCAGGTCCGCCCCCCGGGAGGCCGGGCCGCACGAACGGTGGGGGTACGGTCCCCGGCGCACCGTACGGATTAGGCTGTCCGGGCGGAGGCGCCGGGAGGATGCCCGGTCGAGGCGCCGTCATGACAGGTTGACCCGTTGGCGGGAATGGCCCGGGCATGTTCGGCAGCCCTTGCGGATTCATCGGACCGGGCTGCATCTGCGGCGGCTCCACCGGATCATCGTCGTCTGCGACGGGCATCGGCAACTGCTGCGGCGTGGGGCGGCCAAACTGCGTCGGAGGAGGCGCGCTCGCGACACCGACCGGGCCACGGCTGACCGGAAGAATCATCACCCGGTCGAACAGGGAGGCCCCGGCCAGACTCACTTCCCGCTGGGCCACGATGTAGCCGCCGGCCGAACGCAGGAGCAGGTCGAGCACTTCGCGTTCCGGACGATCGACGAGCTGAAGCGTCAGGGGAGGACCGACCAGCTTGTCGCCGTCCACGATCGTGGTCCTCCCGATCCGCGCCCATTCAGCCAGTATCTGGCGAAGCGGCACGTCCTGCGCGACGAGCGTGACCCGCCCGCCGGCGATCGTCAGCTTCAGGTCTCCCGCCGCCGAGACCGAAGCGGAGCCCGCTACCACGAGTGTGAGCGCGACGGAGCGAAACAGCTTCTGCATGGAGATGGCCTCCGGCCCCTTGATCCCGTATGTGGCGTGTGCCTCCCAGTATACCGCTCGTTAGACGGCCATGCGAGCTCGTGGGACGGGATAAAGTCTCAAGGCTCACTCAGGGCTCAGGGCTCAAGGCTCAGGTAGGCCTAGACGAGCTTCGTGATCCACAAAGGCGAGTCTTTGCGGGGGAGATCGCACGCGCGGCAGATGTCCGGGCCACCGCTCTCGAGGTGCTGTCTGCGGGCATTTCGATACGGCTCAGCGTTCCAGATATCCGCAATCGAGTCCGTGTTGAGGTCGCCGAGAATGGTCTTGCCGTCGAAGTCCGCGCAGCACAACGACACGCGGCCGTCCCAGAGCACCGTGAAGGTCAGCCATGGGCGGTAGCACGGATAGTTGACGTCCGATTCGGTGTTCAGGGTGCCGGCCCAGTTGTGCAGATCGGTGATGTGCACCTTGTCGGCGATCGCCCGCCAATGTTCGATGAACGCCTGCTCGTCCGCGGAATTGTTCTGCCGCACGAACGAAAGGATGAGCTTTGGCCGCCGCTTGCCGCTTTCCGTCCGCAGGCGGACCAAGCGCTCGATGTTCGCGATGACCTTGTCGTACTTGAGCCCGATGCGAGTGGACTCGAAGACTTCTTTCCCCGACGCGTCCACGCTGATGTTGATGGCGTCGAGACCGGCGTCGATCATGCCCCGCGCGATGTCTTCGGTAATCAGGGAACCGTTGCTGATCATCCCGACTTCCTGGATGCCCTTCTGCTTCGCGTACCGCACTTTCTCGACGAGTTTCTTGTCGATGAACGCCTCGCCGTAGTTGTGCATGCGGACGTGAGTGATTCCCAGTTCGACGCACTCGTCCACGATCTTGCGAAACAACTCGACACTCATGATGCCCTGCCGCCGGTGCATGTCGTCCCGCGGACAGAACACGCACTTGGCGTTGCAGATGTTCGTGCTCTCGATCTGCACGATCTCCGGCATCCTGGGGGCCCGGTCCCGTCCTGTGGCGAGGAGCAGCCGCCGCACAGGCTTCGCCTGCATGCGAAGCACGTGCTCCGCGGCACGTCGTGCGCGTGCCTTGATTTTCAGGGACTGGGTCATTCGGAACGTCAGAGCTGGCGAAAATACTCGATGACGCGCGTCAGTGTTTCGTCGAGCTCGACTGTCGGCTCGTATCCGACGAGCGCCTTGATCCGCGTGATGTCGGGCACGCGCCGCGGCATGTCTTCGAAGCCGGCCTCGTAGGCCTTGTCGTACGGAATGGTGACGATCTCCGAGTCGCTGCCCGTCATCTTCTTGATCTTCGCGGCCAGCTGGCCGATCGTGATCTCCTTGCCGTGGCCGATATTGAAGACCTGGCCGATGGCGCGGGGCTCGTCGATCAAGGCTACCATAGCCTTCACCACGTCGCCGACGTAGGTGAAGCTGCGCGACTGGGTGCCGTCTCCAAACACGGTGATCGGCTGTCCGGCGAGCGCCTGCCGCACGAAGTTCGGGATGACCATTCCGTATTGACCGGTCTGTCTCGGACCGACCGTGTTGAACAGCCGCACGACTATCACCGGCAGCTTGCGTTCCTTCCAGTAGGCGAGCGCAAGAAACTCGTCAATCATCTTGCTGCACGCGTAGGCCCACCGGTGCTTCGAGGTCGGTCCGAGCACGAGGTCCGCGTCCTCTCGGAACGGCACGTCCGTGCTTTTCCCGTACACCTCCGACGTCGACGCAATCAGGACCAGCTTCTTCTTCTTGTTGGCGTGCTTGAGCACGACCTCTGTGCCATGCACGTTGGTCTCTATGGTGTGCACCGGCTGTTCGACGATGAGCTTCACGCCGACGGCAGCCGCGAGATGCACGACGACATCGCAACGGTCGATGAGCTCCGCGAGGACCTGCTCGTTCGAGACCGTGTCAATCGTGTAGTGAAACAGCGGATGGCTCTTGAGGTGGACGACGTTGTCGATTGCGCCCGTAGACAGGTTGTCGATAATGAACACTTCATCGCCGCGCTCGAGGAGCGCTTCGGACAGGTGGCTTCCGACGAAGCCGGCCCCGCCGGTGATGAGAACACGCATCCTAAGTCCTTTCGTCACGAGCCGTCAGGGATCAGGGCCAGCACCGCATCAGCCGAGCGAGCGGCGGCGCGGCCGTCCGATCCGATACCGAAGCGCGACAGGTAGTCGTGCCTGGCGCCCGCCATCTGCATGCGGAACCTCTCATCATACAGGATTCGGCGTAGCGCCGGCGCGATGTCGGCCGTGCTTTCCGCCCCCGCCATGATGCCCGCCTCCACAAACGGCGACAGGTTGTTCGGCAGCCCGACGACGAGCGCCGGGATGCCGAGCACGGCCGCGTCGAGCGCGACGGTCGAGTTGACGGTCACGAGCGCGCGGCTCGCCATCAAGAGCGGCGCGAGCGGAGCGCTGGCCGGGAGCACACGAATGTTTGCGCGCCCCTGCACGGCCGGCTGGTACGCGCCGGGCGCTTCCGCCGGATGAGTCTTGATGACCAGCTGCACGTCCGGCATCGCGGTGACGGCATCCGCGAGCGCCGCGAGCACGTGCCGCGCCTGGGTGTACTTCGCCACGAAGATCACCAGCGCGCGCGGCGATCCGGCGCCGCTCGCGGTCCGGACAAGGTCGAGGTCAGACGGTGAGAGCGCCGCCGCTGTGCGGGCGAGCGCATCAAGGCGGGGACTGCCGGTCACGATGAGCGAGGCCGCGGGAAAGTGTCCGTGCCGCTCGAGATGCGCGCGGCCATACTCGTCAAACAACAGGGTCCGGGCGGGCATCGGGAACCCCGCGTCCGCGGGGTTCCCCGGATCCGGAAGCATTTCGTCCGGTTCGTGACGATAGTTGAGCCATGCCTCGTAGATGAAGCCGTGCTGCAGGCCCAGTGTCGGAATCTGTCGACGCCTGGCTTCGAGGATCAACGCCCGCCCCCAGCCTCCGGCTTCGGCGTACGTCAGCGCGACCGCGGGCCTGAGCGCATCGAGGGCTGCTCCGGCCTCGTCCATCGCGCGGGCCGACCAGGGCCACTGCAGCACCGCCACACCCGCAAGCTCCTCGCGGATGACGGGCCAGCAGTTGTAGCCGGCGATCACGGCGTGCTCGCGCACCTCCAGGCTGTTCCACAGCGCGCGCCGCATCGTGTGCCGGTCTCGCCAGAGGCGCAGCGAGTCCCCGAGCGACTCGAGGGGAGCGAGTGACTCGATCGGAATCGCCGCGGCCCCGCGATCAGGCCGAAAGACATGCCACCATCGTCGTGCGCGGAAGTTGGCGGAGGGTCCGACGCTGACGTATCTGAGCGACTGGCCGAGCCGTGCTTCCAGTACCGTGAGTACGGGCCCGATATAGGACTCCGCACCTCCTTCGGACCCTCCCGAGCGCCAGAACGCCCGGTGAACGAACGCGGCGACCGAGGTGGATCCGTCAATCCCTGATGGGCGGGCGGTGCGCGCACGCGACGCCCGGGCCGCGAGCGTGAGTACGTGCCCCTTCCACGCCATGCGCGCGAGACGCATCCGGCTGCCGCCAAAACCTTTCGGTCCCCGATACCGGATGCCACGCGCACGCGCAGCCTGTGGCGCGAGGCCCCGGAGCAGCCGGTTTCCGCGCTCCACTCCGAACTCGACGGGCCTTTCGCGTTCAAGCATTCGATCCAGCGCGGCAATGGTGCGAAACACCCCGAGGACAACCTGCTGCTTGTGAAGGTACAGCTCCGCGAACCACCAGAGCGAGTCGCCGCGAAGCGTGAAGCGCCGTCGCAGCGGCTGGCCGTCGACGGAGAGGTGACGCAGGCGTTTGATCCACTCGCGCTCGGACACGG
>JANNHC010000514.1:0-11788 GCA_031404215.1 Acidobacteriota bacterium | reverse complement strand
CGCGCTGGCGGCGACCGACTTTGCGCCCGGCACCCTTCTCCGAGGGCTCGTCCGAGACGGGTTTCCAGTCGGTAGGGGTGCCGACCACCAGAAGGAGAAAACGAGTTGTAACCCGGTGCGGTATTCACAAATTCCCATGGTCACCGCAATGGAGGCTGAAGGCGACCCCGCTGTCTGTGTCTGTCCGTGCCGAGTCGATGCCCTGTGTTTCGCGGGAATGGGTTCGTCGTCTGCCCGAGTCAGTTGTGGAGTCGTTGCACCCGCGATCCCGCCACCTCGCGATCAGCGTTGAGTGTAGCCGACGCCAGGCCGGACTCTCCGTGCCGCTCCTGCCCTCCCGACGCAAACGCGATATACCGTGCGACCGCCAAGGATCTCGCCGGCAACGTCCATGTAGCGAGCGGCAGTGGCACCGCACCGCGGAACCGGCGACGTAGCGGAGGTTCCGAAGGCCGGCCGTACCGACCAATCTGGTGGAGCGTCCCGCTGGCCGTTCCCCCACCATCATCGGGTAACATGAGGGCTTTCTTGTCACTTGCGGGGGCCCAGTGAAAAGACTTGTCCACTCTCTGTTCATCATCGCTCTCTGCGGCAGCCTGATGCTTCCGGCCGCGGAGGCGCAGCAGCCTCCTTCGCCGCTGCTGAGGGAACTGACCGCGATTGCCGACCGGCACTTGAAGGAACGTGCCGGTGCGGTGGCGGCAATACGTGATGAGGCGGCCGCGCGGGGGCGACAGACGGAGGTCCGCGCGCGGATTCTGTCGCTCATCGGCGGTCTGCCGGATTACCGAGGGCCGCTCAATGCGCGGGTGACGAAGACCACGAATCGAGAAGGGTTCGCGATCGACCACGTGCTCTTCGAAAGTCTGCCTGGCTACTTCGTCACCGCGAACCTGTATCGCCCCGATCGCCCTGGCAGGCATCCCGCGATCCTCATGTCGATGGGGCATTGGGACTCGGGGAAAGCCGCCGGACAGCTGCTGTCCGCAAACCTGGCGCGGAAGGGATTCGTAGTGCTCGCGTATGACCCCGTCGGGCAGGGCGAGCGGCAGCAGGCGTTCGACAAGCGGTTCGGACGCTCGCTTATCGGCGGACCCACCGAACAGCATTTTTCCAACGGCGCGGCGGCCATCTTGATGGGGCAATCCGTCGCCCGGTACTTCATCCACGATGGCATGCGGGCCATCGATTACCTGGTCAGCCGTCCCGAGGTCGATGCGGAACGGATTGGCGCGACCGGCTGCTCTGGTGGAGGGACGCAGACGACCTACATCGCGGCGCTCGATACGAGGGTCAAGGTCGCCGCCGTGGCGTGCTACATGAACTCGTTTCAAACTCTCTTCGCCGGCTCGATTGGCGACTCCGAGCAGAGCGTGCCGGGATTTCTCGCCGCGGGTCTCGACCAGACGGATTACGTCGAGCTGTCCGCGCCGAAGCCCTGGCTGATGACCTCCACGGAGGGTGACTTTTTCACGCCGGCAGGCGCCCGGCAGGTATTCGAGGAGGCGCAGCGCTGGTACAAGTTGTACGGCGCGGAGGAACGCATCAAGTGGGTCGTGGGACCTGGCGGCCATGGCACTCCGCTCGTGGTGCGCGAAGCGATCTACGCCTGGATGATCCGCTGGCTCGGGGGCGGCACTGTCGATGCGCGCGAGGATTCGGTCGAGCTGCTGCCGGATCATGCGCTGCGGGTGACGACGAGCGGCCAGGTGGAAGGGCGTGAGCTGTATCAGATCATCGGCGACACGCCACGCGGGAAAGGGTCCGCGGGGGAACTGCAACGGTTCATAGGCGACCTGATGGCGAGCAACCAGCCGCTGGCTCGCAGCCTCAGCATCCTTCCCGCCGCGCAAGGGACGCAGAGGCGGCCCGCGATCGTGCTCGTCCAGGACAGCCTCATGCCCGGCACCGAAGCGGAGAAGCTCGTGGCCGACGGCCACGTGGTCGCGCTCCTGGCTCTGAGCGGCCGGGGCGGAGACCCCGAACGCCCGCGGTCCGGCAACTGGATGAACAACACTCGCGCGTGGCTCGTCGGCCGCAACCTCGCGGCGATGCACGCGGCGGAGATCAACGCGGCCGTCATTGAAGTGGCAAGACGTCCGGATGTGGACCCGTCGCGGATCACCGCGCGCGCATCCGGCGTCGCCGGTGTCGCATTACTGCTGGCCGCAGCGGTGAATCCACAAATCGGGTCCGTGTCGCTCGACCGCACGCCCCACAGCGTGCGTGCGGCAATCGACGCGCCCATTCACACGAACCTGCACGACGCCGTGATCCCGGGATTTGCACTGAAGTGGGATCTGAAGGATCTGCGCGAGCTGGTGCGACCCCGATCGGTCACCTGGAACGATCCGACAGACTGGATGGGCAACGTCGTCGTCCTCGAAGGCAGCTATACCTACACCGCCAGCGATCCGAACGTGAAATAGGTCGCTGTTTCGGCCGCGTTGTCAGTACAGTGGAGCGGGCCGGATTTGGTTGCGTTACCGGGCCCCGTGGTTCTAAATAGCCCACGGTCCAGACGATCTGAAGGAGACTTCATGAAAGCTGCCCTATTCGTCATTGCGCTTGGCGCCCTCCTGCTCCCCCAGGAGAAGACACTGTTCAGTCCCGATGCGGACGGCTTCATCCGCAACTGGCTGGTCCTGGCCCCCATCGCCGTCCAGGAAGACTCGGGCGCGACGGAAATCGAGAAAGATTTCCTCGGCGGCGAAGCGACGATCAAGCCGAAAGCCGACGACAAGGTGAATGTCGACGGCAAGATCCTGAGCTGGAAGGCCCACCAGACGTCAGATTTCTTGATCGATTTCCGGCAGTCGTTCGGCGCGGAGCGCGGCGAGGACGCGGCCGGATACGCCGTCGCGTATGTCATTGCCGATGAAGAGATGAAGGCGAAGTTATCGGTCGGGTCCAACGATCAGTGCAAAGCCTGGCTCAACGGCAAGGAGGTCATCAAGTTTGCCGAGACGCGCACGCTGGACAAGGACACGGACAGCGCCGACGTGACCCTTGTGAAGGGCCAGAACGTTCTCGTGTTCAAGATCATCAACGAGAAGAACAGCTGGCAGGGGGCCGCCCGCTTCATGAAGGACGGCGCGGGCGTAAAGAACATCAAAATCTCGCTGGCACCTCAGTAGGAATCGGCGAAGTGTGGTCAAAGCGCGGACCGTAGATCATCTCCTGGAACCGCTGACGTTGGAGGCGGGTAGATAGCCCGGTTCACCTGAGCAGCCAAGTGGATCGTCCTTTGCGACAGACGGCGTGGCGACTAAAAAAACATCAAAAAGGAGTATCAATGGCCACAAATTTCGCGCGCGCCGACGTACAGTCCCACGCTGAGGGACGCATTGCCAAGACCATCGAGGACCAGACGGCCAAGCTGCCCTCCGATACGTTTCTGTGGATGGCGCTAGGCGCCATGGGCATCTCAGCTTCGCTGCAGATGATGGGCAATAAACAGGCAAGCGTCTTCGTCGGTCAGTGGGCGCCGACGTTCCTGATCTTCGGGCTGTACAACAAGCTGGTCAAACAGCTGGGCTCGGATCGTACTGAGAACACTGTCTAATTTCTGACGGTCGATCGTCCGCGGGTGCACGCTATATGGCGTGCCCCGCGGGCCGCCTGCCAGTGCAAACCTGCGGCGTCAGGGAGAAGGACGCGGTCATCACGGTGACCAGCGCTCCGCTGTTGCGCCTCAGACGTTGCCCGGATCAGGGGTGCATCCAGGGCGCACGGTATTGACGGCGCAGCAGCTTGTTGGCTTCCGCATCTCTCACGACCACGCCGCGTGCATGATCCCAGGACAACGAGCGTCCGAGCTGCAGCGACATATTCGCGAGAATGCAGGCAGCCGCGGACATGTATCCCTGTTCGATGTCCGCCACCGGCTGGCGGCGCGACTCGATGCATTCGAGAAAATTCGTCATGTGCGCGCGGATTGCCGGGGCGACGTGCCGCTCCAGATCCTTCTCGGTGCGGTCCTCGGGGAACTGGTCCAGCTCGTAGGTGACCTCCTCGCGGATCGGTGGCTGGTTCTTCGCCGATGGGACGAAGTCGTAGCCCATCACGCTCGCCTTGAGCGTCCCCTTGTCTCCATAGAACGTGGCGCCCCAGGGATACTTCGGATCGGGCGGATCGCCATACGATCGGTGCGTCCACACGACCTGCAGGTTGGGGAAGTCGAACGTCGCGGTCTGCGAGTCGGTGATGTTGGCCTTGCTCTTCTTGTCAACGAGGATGCCGCCTGACGAGCTGATCCGCGTGGGCATGCCGAGATCCATCATCCAGCGCACCATGTCCAGCATGTGGACGCACATGTCGCCGACGATGCCGTTGCCGTATTCCATGAAGGCGCGCCAGCTGCGCGGGTGCACGAGCGAGTTGTAGGGCCGCATCGGCGCGGGCCCGGTCCACATCTCGTAATCCAGGTTGTCCGGCGGAGCGCTGTCCGGCGGATTCGCGGTCGCGCGCATGTGGTAGTAACAGTAGATTTCGACCAGGCCGATCGTCCCGAGCAGCCCTTCCTTGATCACGCGGTCGCGCGCGTGCACGAGGTGCGGCGTGCTCCGCCGCTGCATGCCGACCTGGACGACCCGCTTGTACTTACGGGCGGCGGCGAGCATCGCCTGCCCTTCGACGATATCGACGCTGACCGGCTTTTGCACCCAGACGTCCACGCCCGATTTCACCGCCGCGATCATCGGCAGCGCGTGCCAGTGATCGGGGGTGCCGACGAGCACGACATCGAGGTCGCCCGCCTTGAGCATCTCGCGATAGTCGCTGTAGATGCGCGGCCGTTTCTTCGAGACCTGCCGCGTCGCCACCAGGTCGGCCGCCTCGGTGACCATCCGCTTATCCACGTCGCAGAGCGACACCACGTCGATCGGCGCCACCTGGACCATCCGCAACAGATCCGACTTGCCGTACCACCCGGTGCCGATGAGGCCGACGCGCTTGCGTGTGTCCGCGAGCTGGCGAACGTAAGGCGGCAACCTGGAGGCAACCAACGCGGCGGCGCTGTGTTGGAGGAATTCACGACGAAGCATGGCGGTATCTCCTGGAACGGACTGTGTCCCGATGTTATAGCACCGGCCTTGCTCCGCGGCCAGTCGTGGCGCAGCCGCTACCGCCGAGAACGGACGGCCGACGTTCAGGGATCGCTCTTGTCTGCTGGCGGATGTTTTGAGGGAGGGGATCGGGCTGGCCGGGCGGCCGGCTCAGTCCGCCTTGAGGAAGTGGCTCGTTTCCTTGCTGCAGATCCAGCCCTTCGTCTCGCTCGACGCGGCAAACACCGGACGCCCGGCGACGGGCGTCTGCCGTGCATCGTTGTCGCTTTCGCGACCGTACTGCATCGTCCCGGCGCAGCCGGAGCTGGTGCAGGGCCGCTGGTCGCCTCTTTCAGCAGGCATGGTCTCTCCTCACGCCGCTTTCGCGGCTGAACCGACAAACTCTCCGTGGCGCACGCCAGCCTGCAATCATCGACGGAACGGCCAGTCGCGGCTATGCCGAGAGGCTGCCTGGAGCCGCCCGACGTTCCAGACTTCCCCGCAGTCGCAGCACCGCCAGTACGCGTCGGCGTTCACCACCTTGCTGGTGGTCTTCAGGTCTTTCGAACGGCAGCCGGGACAGCGGGCCGGAGGGGCCGCGGCATCAGGTGTTGGCAGCTGGTTATTATGGTCGGCTCGCACGAATGACACTCCGTTCTGAGGGGTTGCCGCTCACCGGGAGCGGCGCGATCGCGGCGCCTGAACCCTGTCGGGCGGCACGACGTCAGCGACGCGGACGCAGGCACTCACATGGACGACGCGGGTTCGGCGGCGCGATAGGCGGATACCCACTGGTGGCTCATCGTGCCGAGATCGGTGGCACGCGTGCCCCCCCGGTAGCCCACGACGGCGAACAGGCCGGCTGTCATGACGAGGCCAAGTGCCAGGATAATCATCGGTAGTTCCCTTTCCATTCAGAGCGCGCCCAGCGCCAATCGGCCGAGCCAGAGCACGAGCACGATCGCGAGCGCGAACGGAGCGCCCACGAGCAACATCACGAAGGGAATACTCCACGCGATCGCGAGCAACTGGAGAGTGCCCGTGACCGCGCCGCTCCAGCGCCACGACACGGCCGAGCGTTCGACGTCCCCGCGTTCGCCGCCACCCGCAGCGCGGGCGGGCAAGCCCGGCGTCGCCCGACGCGCGCGGTTGACGACTTCGTTGCGGGAAGCCGTGCCGGGGACTGCCGCGACGTTTGAATCAGCCGCTCTGTGGCGGTTGCCAAGGTGAATCGGTCCTGACGCGGTCGCTGTCATCGGCGGAAGCCTTCGGGAACACCAGTTCGAAGCGGACGGGGCTGGAGCGGGAGTGATTCAAACGGCGCCAGCCACTTTAGTGAGCTCGGCGGCCGGTGCAGGCCGGGAGGTTCAGGAAAGGACCTCCAGTATAACACCTTTCCTTGCTCGTAAACGGCTCATTCTTCGTCACTTGCCATCGAAAAGCGTCGTTTGCAGGCAAATGGCGTAGACTCTTGGCTCATCCATGCATCTGACGGCGCTCGACTGGATCATCGTCATTGCGTCCCTGCTGATCTGCTTCGGTCCGGCGCTCTTTTTTGGCAAGCGGGCGAGCCGCAGCACGTCTGAATTCTTCGGCTCGGGCCGAGCTGTGCCGTGGTGGCTCGCCGGGTTGTCGATGGTGGCGACGACCTTCAGCGCGGACACGCCGAACCTGGTGACCGACATCGTCCGGCGCAACGGCGTGGCCGGCAACTGGGTGTGGTGGGCGTTCGTGCTGACGGGCGTCTCGACGGTCTTTTTTTACGCCCGGCTCTGGCGCCGATCGGGCGTCCTCACGGACCTCGAGTTCTACGAGCTGCGGTACTCCGGCCGGGCCGCCTCCGCGCTGCGCGGGTTCCGCGCCCTGTATCTCGGCCTGTTCTTCAACTGCATGATCATGGCCGCGGTGAACCTGGCGACGTGCAAGATCGCCGGCATCCTCTTCGGACTCGATCGCTGGCAGACCCTCCTCCTCGTCGGCGTGCTCAACGTGTCGTTTGCCGCGTTCGCGGGCCTGTGGGGCGTGCTCGTCATCGACATGATCCAGTTCTTCATGAAGATGACGGCCGTCATCGCGGCTGCCTACTTCGCCGTGATGTCGCCGCAAGTGGGCGGGCTGCACGCGATGGTGGAAAAAGTGTCGGCGATGCAGGGTCCCGGCGGACTGAACTACCTGAGCCTGCTGCCGGATTTTCAGAGCAACTGGGATCTGGCGGTCGCGGTGTTCATCATGCCGATCGCGGTGCAGTGGTGGGCGGTGTGGTATCCGGGGTCGGAACCCGGTGGTGGAAGCTACATCGCGCAGCGCATGCTGGCGTCGAAGTCAGAGAAGGACGCGTTGAGCGCGGTCCTCTTCTTCAATATCGCGCACTACGTGTTCCGGCCGTGGCCGTGGATCCTCGTGGCGCTCTGCTCGCTCATCGTGTATCCCGAACTCTCAGATATCCAGCGGGCGTTTCCGAATCTCGAGCCGCGGCTGCTCGGCCACGACATCGCGTACCCCGCGATGCTGACGTTCCTGCCGGCCGGCTTCCTGGGACTGATGGTGGGCGGGTTGATCGCGGCGAGTTCGTCAACAATCCTCACGCACCTCAACTGGGGTGCGTCGTACCTCGTCCACGATTTCTACCGGCGATTCATGAAGCCGGACGCAGACGAGCGGCACTACGTGCGCGCGGGGCGCATTGCGACGGTGGGCCTCTTCGCGGGCGCCGCCGCCGCGGTGTACCTCCTCGATACCGCGAAAGACATCTTCGACGTGATTCTGCAGGTCGGCGCCGGGACGGGACTCTTGTATCTCGTGCGCTGGTTCTGGTGGCGCGTGAATGCCTGGTGCGAGATCGTGGCGATGGCCAGTTCGTTTGCCGTCTCGATCACGCTGCTCCTGCTGAAGACGCAGGGCATGGTGTTCAGCACACACGCGGCGCTCCTCACGACGGTCGCGATTACCACGGCGACCTGGGTGGCAACCGCGTACCTCGGACCGCAGACCGACCGCGACGTGCTCGTCAACTTCTTTCGCACGGTCCGCCCGTTCGGTCCCGGATGGGCCCCGATTCGTGAGCTGGCTGGGCCAACGGCTCTCGATGGCAAGGCTGACGGCGGCAACATCCCGCTGGCGCTCGTCGGATGGCTCGCCGGATGTACCGCGATCTGGGCGGCGCTCTTCGCCGAGGGGAACTATCTCTACGGCCGCATGCCGCAGGCGATCTTGCTCACCGGCGTCTTCCTCGTCTCCAGTGTCGTCCTGACGGTCGTCGTCAGGCGCACGTGGGCGTCATCGTAGCATCCTGCGTGAGGTCGGGAAGGCACTCGATCGGCATCGAGCGCGCTGACCGTCGATTCGAAGTGGGATCCGTTGCGGGACGCTCCCCGTTTCGAAGCGCTCCTCGCCCGCTGTGGCTGGCCGCGCCCCACCACACGCCGCTGACGAGTCGGCGTCGGAGGTGGGGTCACGACCCTCATCGTGCGGTTGACGGGTTCTTGAACTGCTTTACCAGCGCATCGCACCCGTTCCTCAAGACGACGATGTCGCTGCCGACGGCGATGTAGGCAAAGCCCATATCCATGTACGCCCGGGCATCAGACTCGAGCGGCGCGAGGATGCCGATCGGCTTGCCAACTGCCTGCGCACGCCGGCACGCCTTCTCGATCGTCTGGCGCACCTCGGTATGGCCGTTGTTCCCGAGGTGGCCGAGCGATGCGGCAAGGTCCGAGGGTCCGATGAAGAGACCGTCCACCCCGTCCACCGCCGCTATCGCTTCGAGCGCGTCCACCGCGGCTCGCGTCTCCAACTGGACCAGCACGCACATCTCGTCGTCTGCGCGCGCGAAGTAGCTCGAGGCGCGGCCGTAGCGATTGGCGCGATGCACCGACGCCACGCCGCGTATCCCTCGCGGCGGGTAACGCGTTGCCGCCACCGCCCGCGCGGCTTCCTCGGCGGACTGGACGTACGGCACCAGCAGCGTCTGCACGCCCACGTCGAGCAATCTCTTGAGAATGACCTGATCGTTCCACGCCGGGCGGACCACCGGTGAGGCGCTGCCGAGCGACGCCGCGCGGAGCTGATCCGCCACCATGGGCGTCTCGTTCGGCGCATGCTCGGTGTCGATCAGGATCCAGTCGAAACCGGAGTCGGCGAGAATTTCGGTGGCCGACGCGCTCGAGAGGCTGCTCCACAGGCCGACGAGCCGCTTGCCCTCGCGAAGGTCGTTCTTGAATCGATTGACTGGAAAGTCCATGTGCACCTGAACGTGAAATCTAGCATGCCGACTTCTGATCGCGCTCTACCGGGACTGATCCTTCTGGTCGCCTGTTCACGTCATCAGATCTTCGCCAGCTGCAACGGCGCCCCCTCGACGCGCCGCTCCCCAATTTGCTGGCGCCACATCGCGTAATACAGCCCCTTCTGGTCCACGAGCTGCTGGTGGCCGCCCGTCTCGACAATGCGGCCGCGCTCGAGGACGTGGATGCGATCGGCATGAAGAATCGTCGAGAGGCGGTGCGCGATCAGCACCGTCATCGCGTCGCCGGTTGCCGCGACGTCGCGGATCGTGTCCACGATCCCCTCTTCGGTCAGCGAGTCGAGCGAAGAGGTCGCCTCGTCGAACACGAGGAGATGGGGCCGCCGCAACAGCGCCCGCGCGATCGACAACCGCTGCTTTTCCCCTCCCGACACTTTCACGCCCCCCTCGCCGATGAGCGTGTCGAGGCCGCGGTCCGCCCGGGCCAGCAGGCTGTCGCACGCGGCCTTCCGCAAGACGTCGAGGCACGCCGCGTCGGAGGCGCCAGGGTTGACGAACTGCAGGTTCTCGCGGATCGTCCCCGAGAACAGCTGCGTGTCCTGCGTCACGAATCCAATCCGCGCGCGCAAGCCATCGAGGTCGATCTCGCTCTCTGAAATACCGTTGTAGAGGATGCGCCCGGACAACGGCCGGTAGAGCCCGACCAGGAGCTTGACCAGCGTCGTCTTTCCGGCGCCCGAGGGACCGACGAACGCGACGGTTTCCCCACGCTGGAGACGGAACGAGATATCGATCACGGCCGGCGACGACGCCGACTGGTGCTGGAAGCTGACGCGCTCGAACGCGAGGGTGCGTAAGTCGTGGAGCGGTTGTGGATTGACGGGTTTCGACTCCTTCGGCATCCGCAGGATCTGCTGGTACACGTGGAGCGACGCCTCGGTTTCCCGGTAGATGTTGATGATGTTCCCGAGCTCCTGGAGGGGGCCGAAGATGAAGAACGAGTAGATGAAGAGCGAGAAGAACTGGCCGACCGTAATTTCGCGCGTGAAAATCAGGTAGAGCATCAGGAACAGGATGCTCGTGCGAAGCAGGTTGACCGACGTGCCCTGGATGAAGCTGAGGCTCCTCAGGTAGCGGACCTTCTTCAGCTCCAGCTTGAGAATCTTGCGGGTCGTGCCATTCAGGCGGTTGATTTCCTGTTCCCCGAGGCCCAGGCTCTTCACCAGCTCGATGTTTCGGAGCGACTCGGTTGTCGAGCCGGCAAGGGCCGTGGTCTCCGCCACGATGACTTTCTGGATGCCCTTGATGCGGCGGCTCAGCACGGAACTGAGCAACCCGAGGATCGGAACCGTCAGGAAGTACACCGGGGCGATCAGCCAGTGCACGCTGAAGGCGTAAATCATCACGAAGATGATGCCGACCAGCGAGGTGAACAGCACGTTGATGGCGGTCGAGATGAGCCGCTCGACGTCGGTGCGGACCTTCTGGAGCCTCCCGAGCGTTTCGCCGCTGCGCTGGTCCTCGAACACCGAATACGGCAGCTCGAGCGAGTGGCGGATGCCGTCCGAATACAGCTGCGCCCCGAGGCGCTGCGTGATCACGTTGATGTAGTAATCCTGGAAGTTCTTCGCCACGCGCGAGACGAAGGCCACGCCGACCGCGGCCGCGAGCAGCAGGCTGACGCCCCTGAAGAACTCGCGAGTCGAATATTCCTCGAAACGCGTCGCGTACTCGTCGATGACGTGCCGGAAGATGAGCGGGTCGAGCAGCGAAAATACCTGGTTGATGGTGGCCAGCGTGAGCGCCAGCGCGATCAGGCCGCGGTAGTGCTGGAGGTAGCCATACAGAAGTTTCATGATGAGTCCGGGGGATCGCTGCCTGCATTCTATCGGTAAACCCGACGGCAATCCGGACGCGCCCATCAGTTATGATGCACGCCTGTCCCTATGCCGAGCGAAGACGACTTCCGCCGCATCGCACTTGGCATGAAGGACGCCATGGAGGGTGCGCACATGGGCCACCCCGACTTCCGCGCGCACGGCCGGATCTTCGCGACGATTCATCCCGATCACGTCTACGGCATGGTCAAGCTCACGCCGGATCAGCAACAGGAATTCGTACGCGCCCATCGCGCGGCGTTCGCGCCCGAGAATGGCGCATGGGGCCGCGCGGGCTGCACCAGCGTGCGGCTGGACTCGGTGGATGAAGAGACGCTCGGCGAAGTCATGACGCTGGCGTGGCAGAATGCCGCCCGCGCGACGAAGGCATCGAAGCCTTCGCGAGCGCGGAAGGCGGTCCGTCCCCGGCGCACGCGCTGATGGCTGCCACGAGACACCGAGACGATCTCGCGCGGAGACAATTTCGCGCGGAGCACGCAGAGCACGCAGAGAATAGTTCCGGAATCGACTCCGACGATGCCGACGGACCCCTCGAATCAGGACCGAGAATCAACTGGGCGGATTCTACGCTGCGAAACGCGGCACGTCGCGCGTTTCACACG
>JANNHC010000513.1:0-2103 GCA_031404215.1 Acidobacteriota bacterium | reverse complement strand
TTCATCCGCGTGAACGACCGCATTGCTCTTGGGCTCACTGTGGCGCACCTCGTTTCGATTTCCGTCACCGCGGTCGGGGCCGCCATGCTGGTCGCCCATCGTCGTGTGCACCACCAGACCTGACGGGCAACAACCTGCTAGCGCTCGTCGACGGGCAGGGTGACGATGAACTCGCTGCCTCGATCCGGGCCTTCGCTGCGGGCTTCCACGCTCCCGCCGTGAAGTTCCACGAGACCTCGGACCACCTTCAGTCCAATCCCAAGCCCGGCCCGCTGATCGGTCGCCTCCTGCATGAACAGATCGAAGACGTAGGGCAGTGCTTCTGGCGCGATGCCCTTGCCGCTGTCGCGCACGCAGATTCTGATGGACGTGGCCAGCACCTCCAGATCCAGACGAATCTGACCGCCGTTCTGGGTGTACTTGACGGCATTGGTCAGCAGATTGGACAGGACTTGCTGCAATCGGGCGCCGTCTGCAACGATCCAGATCGGCGCGGACGGTACGGACAGCAACAACGAGTGGCGCCCGGCTTCGGTCAACGGTCGGACGCCGTTGGCCGCATCCTCGATGATCTGGCAGAGGTCGATCCGCTCCCGCCGCAACACGATTTTGCCTTCGGCCACGCGGGCCACATCCATCAGATCCTCTACGAGGCGCTGAAGCTGCGTCACCTGACGCTCGATGACGTCGCGGGCGCGCTGCGCGGACTCCTCGCTGATGCGCGCACGCATCAGCCCCAGCGCAGGAAGCATGGCGCTCAGAGGCTGGCGCAGTTCATGCGCCATCGTGGCGACGAACACGTCTTTGCGCCGATCGGCCGCCTTGAGCGCCTCCAAGGCGCGCTTTCGCTGCACACCTATCGCAATGGCGTTCGCGACCGCGCTCAGCGCGTTCAGAGCGACCTCGGTCACCGGCTGACGGGCGAACATCGCCATGACGCCTATCGCGCGGTCGTCAACGATGAGCGGATAGCCGGCAAACGCCACGAGGCCTTCACGGACCGCCCATGCGCGATCGCCCAGCCGCACGTCATTGACGAGGTCATTGGTGACATGGGGCTGACGCTCCTCGGCAATCAAGCCGATCTTGAGCTGTCCGGGCGGCACGCGACTGTGAGGGCCATCGAGATGGGTGTACAGGCCCGCGCTGGCCTGAAGTTCCAGCGTGCGGCTGGCGTCGTTCACGGTCCAGATTCGGGCGAGAGCGGCATCGAGGTACTCCACCATCGCCGACGCGCAATGCTGAAGCACCGTCTGAAGACTGTCAGTTTGAATCAGGTGCATGCCGACGGCCCCCGCGAAGGCGGCCAAACGGCCACGTTGCTCCTCGTCGTGCTGCTTGACAACCGCCTCGACGGTGCGACCCCGCGCTTCCCGGACCGCACCACGCAGCTGGATCTCCCGCATCACCGAGTGGGCCAGTTCTGTGAGGATTTCAACCTCCAGGTCTGACCACTCGCGTGGTCGAACGTCGATCGCGCAGAAGCTTCCAATCGTGTGCCCGTCAGCGGTCCGCAGCGGCACGCCGAGGTAGGCCCGAACGCCGAGGATTTCGACCGTCGGAATGTCGCGATACCCGGGCGAGGCCGCCACGTCGCCGAGCGCCAGCGGGCCCTCGGACAACAGCACGTAATGGCAGAACGTGCGCCCGTGCAACTGCCGTGCTCTGGCCAGCGGTTCGGGGAACCCCACACTGCTCTTGTAGAAATCCCGGTCCTCGTCAACGAGGGAGATGAAACTCGCCGGCACACCGATGATCTTCGCCGCGAGTCTCGTCATGCGATCGAATACCTCCTCAGGCGGCGTGTCGAGGAGTCCGGTCGCACGCACGGCATCCAGCCGCGCGGGATCTCGCCGTGCGGCGGTTGGGTCGGCCGGTCGCTGGTTGTGGGGCGGATCAGCGGGCATGAAGGACTGAGGCCATCGTCGTGGACCAGGCCAATCTATCAACGATCGCGGCTGTGCGCAAAACAGCCACGTCGGCAGACGTCACCAACTGCGGACACGCTGGTTCGGCGCGACACTGACGCACACACGCGGTGTGCTCCAGCGGGATCCCGCCGGCCACACGTCAAGCGGTTCGCCACCTGGACGATCATGGAGC
>JANNHC010000512.1:0-10364 GCA_031404215.1 Acidobacteriota bacterium | reverse complement strand
GGTCTACTTTCACCTTGCGCAGGCGCTCCTCAAGATCGACCGTCCGGCCGAAGCGCTCCCCTATCTCGATCGCCTCGTGACGGAGGCCGAAGTCAGCGAGTATCTGCTGGAAGCCAGGAAACTTTCGGAAACGCTAAAGGCCGACATGAAGAAGGCCAAGAACGGGAGCGTGTCGCATGAGTCGTAGTGTGCGTTCGCTGATCTCGGTCGCTGTATTGACCCTCTCCGTGGCCTCGGCCGTCGCCCACGCGCAGGTCGCCGGTAAGGGCGCGGTCGTGCGGGACTATGCCGCTGAGGTCGCATGCGGCGCGCGCGCCGGCGCGACGCCGTCTGACATGTCCCTCCGCATCGCGGCCGGGCGTGAACACGGCAAGGTGCTATTCGGCCTGAACGACCCCATCATCATCAAGGGGGGGACGTCACAGGGTGTCAAGGCGGGGCAGGAATACTTCGTGCGCCGGCTCGTTGCCGACCGGTTCGTGCGTCCCGGCGCCGACGGGGTCACGACGTCCAGCATTCACACGGCCGGGTGGATTCGAATCGTCGAGGTCCAGACCGACGCCGCAATTGCTACGGTCACAAGGCTCTGCGACGCAATCCAGGAGGGAGACTACCTCGAGCCGTTCGTGAAGCCGGCGGTGCCGGCGTCGGCCGCAGGAGGCGAGCCGGACTTTGCCAATCCCGGGCACCTGATCCTCGGCGACGAACGCCGTCAGATGGCTGCGCGGGGCGATCTGATGGTGCTCGATCGCGGGAGCGATCACGGGATGCGCCCAGGGCAGCGGCTGACGATCTTCCGCCCGGCCGCCGGTGGAATAGGACCGATCGCCCGGATCGCCGAGGCCACCGCCATGATGGTCAGTCCGGAAACGACCGTGATCCGCATCGACAAGACGACGGATGCCGTTTTTGTCGGGGATTTAGTGGCGATACATCGCTAAACACGGTTGTCGATTTTAGGTTTTGGGCAGGTTCCAGGTTGGGATGGCTACAGCCTCGTGGAGTCATCCGACAGCACATGATTGAATCGCCGGTAGTAGTCAAACGCTGACCCGACAGCGGTCAGCATCGCGACCCAGAGCGCGACCTTTCCGAGGGCCGCAAACAGCGGGACATGATCGCCGCCCAGGATCAGAAGCAGGATGGCGGTGACCTGCGAAGCCATCTTGAACTTGCCCAGCGGCGAGGCCGGGATCGCAATCCCACGCGACTGCGCGAGGCTGCGCAGGACGGTCACGGCAATCTCCCGCCCGAGAATCACGACTACCATCCACGACTGGGCGAGGTCCATCTGCACGAGCGAGACGAGCGCCGCCGTGATCAGGAGCTTGTCCGCCAGCGGATCCATGAACTGGCCGAGCGTCGTGATCTGATGGCGCCGGCGCGCCAGGTAGCCGTCGAGCCAGTCGGTCAGGGACGCGACGCCGAAGATCGCCGCCCCCACGAGTTCCTTCCGCACGCCGAGGATGAGGCGCCCTTCGAACTGGGTGAGCAGGACCACGACGAGAAGCGGCACGAGAAAGATGCGGCCGATGGTGATCGCGTTGGGAAGATTCACAGAATCTGTGGCTGCTCAGAACTGACGGCTGATGGCTGTCGGGGTGGACGCCCCACGGTGCCACGATAATGCCGAATCGTCAAAGTTTCAAACCCGCGAGCAGATCGCCGCCCGAAAATACGCGATCAGCCTTATGATCGGAAGTTGCATGAAGGCCATTCTTCTCGCCGGCGGGAAGGGCACCCGTCTGAGGCCGCTGACGGTCCATACTCCCAAGCCCATCGTCCCGATTTTCAACCGGCCGTTTCTCTATTACCAGATTGATCTGTTGCGGCAGGTCCCGGAGATCGACGAGGTGATTCTCAGCCTCAACTACCAGCCCCGGCGGATTGAAGAAATCTTCGGCGAAGGCCAAGGGCTTGGCATGCGCCTTCGCTACGTCGTCGAGCCGATGCCGCTCGGCACCGGGGGGGCGGTTCGCTACGCGGGTGATTCGCTGACCGATTCGGTCGTGGTGTTCAATGGCGACGTCCTGACGGGAGTCGATCTTGGCGCGGTGCTCCGGCTGCACCGCCAGCGCAAGGCCAAGGCAACAATCGTGCTGACGCCGGTCGAGAACCCGCGCGCGTATGGCCTGGTTGAAACCGATGCCGATGGGAACGTCCAGCGGTTCCTCGAAAAGCCGGGCGAGGACGAAGTCACCGGCAACACGATCAACGCGGGCATTTACGTACTGGAGCCGGACACCTTCGATCGGATTCCGAAGGACACCGCGTGGTCCATCGAGCGAAGCTTCTTCCCGTCCCTCATCGAGCGCGGCGAGACATTCGTGGCCTACGTGTCGGACCGGTACTGGATCGACATCGGCACGCCGGCGAAATACATGCAGGTGCATCGTGACATCATGGACGGCCACTTCAAGGCCCCGCCGTTTGCCGACGCGC
This sequence comes from Acidobacteriota bacterium, assembly GCA_031404215.1. Lineage (GTDB taxonomy): Bacteria > Acidobacteriota > Vicinamibacteria > Vicinamibacterales > 2-12-FULL-66-21 > JALZOC01. The sequence goes on along the minus strand of JANNHC010000512.1, from coordinate 7,922 downwards.
CACCGTCCACGGCGTGGGTGGCGCCCGATGCCAAGGTGGACGAAGGGGTCGAGATTCAGGGACCGTGCTTCGTCGACGAAGGCGTGGTGCTCAAGGCCGGGGCGCGCGTGCTGCCCTATTCGGTCCTCGGCCGCCAGACGCACGTCGGGGAAGGCGCGGTCATCGACGGCTCGATTGTCTGGCCGAACGGATGGATCGGACCGGAATCCATCATCCGCGCATCACTTCTCGGCCGCAATTGCCACGTCGGCCGCAACGTTACCATCGACACAGCCGTTCAGCTCGGCGACAAAACCGCCATCACCGACTACAGCCGCTTATGAGCACCCGGCCGTCGAACATCAACCCATCGATCTTCAAGGCGTACGATGTCCGCGGACTCTATCCGTCGGAAGTCAACGAGGAGGCCGTGCGGCTGATTGGCCGAGGATTCGTGGCGTACCTCCAGGCCAGGCGGATCGCCGTGTCCCGCGACATGCGGCTGTCCTCGCCGTCGGTCGCGTCAGCGTTCATCGAGGGCGCGCGCGAGCAGGGGGCCGACGTGGTCGATTACGGCATGCTCGCCACCGACGTGATGTATTTTGCCGTGGCGCGCGACGGCCACGACGGCGGCGCGCAGATTACCGCCTCGCACAACCCCAAGCAGTACAACGGCATCAAGCTCGTGCGCCGGGAGGCGTTTCCGCTGAGCGGCGAAGCGGGGCTCGGGGAAATCCGCGACATGATTGTGAACGGCGCGCTGCCGGCGCCGGCCGGTCCTGCCGGAACCATCACGACGAACGATGTCCTCGAGGATTATGTCGAGCACGTCATGTCGTTCATCGACCCGTCGATCATCAAGCCGTTCAACGTCGTGCTCGACGCGGGGAGCGGCATGGCGGGACTCGTCGCGCCGAAGCTGTTCGAGCGCCTGCCCTGCCGGACGACCAGGCTCTGCTTCGACATCGATGGCACTTTCCCGAACCACGAAGCCAACCCGCTCATCGAGGAGAACCGGCGCGACATCGTGGACCGTGTCGTCCGCGACCACGCGGACATCGGGGTCGCGTGGGACGGCGACGCCGACCGGTGCTTTTTCGTCGACGGCGCCGGCGAGTTCATCGCCGGCGATTTCGTCACGGCGCTCCTGGCCGAGGCGTTTCTGCTGAAGCACCCCGGAGCCAAAGTCGTGTACGACGTGCGCGCGAGCTACGCGGTCAAGGACATGGTCGCAAAATACGGCGGTGCCGCGCTGATGAACAGGGTCGGACACGCGTTCTTCAAGCGTCGGATGCGCGAGGAAGGGGCGATCTTCGGCGGAGAAGTCACCGGGCACTACTACTTCCGCGACAACTTCTACGCCGATAACGGCTTCGTCCCCGCCCTGCTCATACTCGAGCTGATGTCGCGCAAGGGACAGACGCTGCAGCAACTGCTCGCCCCGCTGCGCGAGAAATACTTCATCTCCGGCGAAATCAACACGAAGATGCCGGACATGCGCGTGGTGCAGGAGAAGGTCGATGCGCTTGCGGCCCGCTACGCTGACGCGAAGACCTACTCGATGGACGGCACGTCGGTCGAGTATCCCGACTGGCACTTCAACGTGCGCGCCTCCAACACCGAGCCGCTCATTCGCCTGAACCTCGAAGCGACGACCCAGCAGAAGATGGAGCAGAAGCGCGACGAGGTGCTCGCGTTCATTCGGAGCTGATAGCAACCCTGAAGGCTGCGCTAGGCTGGCAGTACGTACCGCAGCCTTTCAAGGCTGCGTCATCACCGCTCGCGGGCTTCGAACACCGGCGCCTGGCGAGTGCCGCCGATTTCGTTCACCGTCCAGCCGTCGTCCTGGAGCTTCCGCGGCAGCCATGAGAGCGCCTGCCACTTCCCCACGAGATACAGCCGGCCGTAGCCGCTCGTCAGCGCGGCGTACGACAGCCGGCGCACCCGCAGATCCAGGTACGGCTCCCCTCGCATGTACCCGAGGTCGATCCCGTTGGTCTGCGTGTACGCCAGCGCGAGATCGGGATCGGCGACGAAGAGCGCCCGCTGGCGCATCGCGTCGTCCGCCTGCTCGTCAAAAGCGGTTACATCCACCGGATTCACCAGCACCAGCGGCACGGATGGATCGAGGCGTGCGCCGGTGAGCGCGAGGCTCTCCACGATCGCGCTTTGACTTCCGGACGTCGGCACTTTTGACGGCAGGTACAGCAGCACGCCGAGAACGGTGACGGCCGCTGCGGCCTGGCCGGCGATCCGGCCGCCCTGTCCAAGTGTATGCAGGAGCACGCCGAGCAGGCTGACGGCCGCCGGCAGCGCAAACATGGCGTAGCGCGTCATGAACGCGCCCTTGGCCGCAACGGCGTACACGTACGGAACCAGCGGCGAGCAGAGCAGCGCGATCATCACACCCAGTTCGGCGGGCTCGAGGCCAGAACCTTCCGGCGGCTCGGATGCGTTGCGCCGCCGCTGTTCCCACCACCCGGCGAGCAATGCCGCCACAAGCGCCGCGGCAACCACCCGCGGCCGCGGCACATCGCTTCTGAACGCCGCGAGCAGCTTGTCAGTCGCCGGGGCGTAGGCGGTTCCACCAAACATGACCGTCTTCGACGCGCGAAGGAGCACGGGATACAGCGCGAGGGCTGGCATCGCCGCGGCAACCGCCCACACGACGCGCCAGCGAAGGCGGCGGGTCCGCACCCATTCGATTCCCTCACCCACCGCGAGCGCCAGCAGCAGCAGGATTCCCCAGACGTGCAGAAGAAGCACCGCGGCCGTCGTCAGCGCCAGGCCGAGCGGCGCAAACCGGGCGGATCGATCGGCCGTGCGCTGCCAGAACGCCAGCGAGCAGCCCGATACACCGAGCAGCAGCATGTAGGCACGGGCTTCAATCGCATAGCGGACGGTGTAGTCAGCCAGGGGGAGCAGCGCGACGGCCGACACCGCGAACCATGCGCCAAGACGCCGTCGGAGGAACACAAAGAGCGAGAGGGCCAGCAGAAGATAGCCGACGAGTCCGGGCAGGCGCGCGGTGAGCGTTTCGGGCCCAGGCAGCAGGCGCGCGGTTTTCGTGGCCACGTAGATGAGCGGCGGGTTGAACTCGAATCCGGCGGTCAACGCCGCCCACAACTCTCCTGGCAGTCGCAGTCGAGACAGCCGGACGGTCAGCGATTCGTCGTACCAGAATGGCAGCCGGGCCGCGGCCCCGCCCAGCAGCCCGAGGGAAAATGCGAGGACCACGGCCAGTAACACCGCCGGTCCTATCCGATCGCGGCCGCTTCGAGGAGTCGCGCTCACGGCTGCCGCCCGTCACGTTTGCCCAGCACCGCCAGCAGGGAACTGCCAAACGGCATCATCCGCCCTGCGATGCCCCGTTCTGCGGCGCACAACCGGTAGATCGTCTCATTGACGGCGTCGGAAGGCACGTCCTCGGGCCGCGATGGTCCCGCCGCCCACTCACGCGCGCGCGCGGCCAGCTTCGCGACAAACAGCCACTGAAACATGTACCAGCTCTCGAGCACGTCGAATCCGGCGCTCGAGGCCAGGACGCGCAGTTCCTTCCTGGTGAACCGGTTGAAGTGGCGGTTCAACTCATCGTGATGCGTCCACAGGATCCGGAATGCCGGAACGGTGAGCAGCAGCCGGCCGTCGCCGGTCAGCCGTCCTGCGGCGTGCCTGAGGGCGCGCGCGGGGTCCTCAAAATGCTCGAGGACGTCGAGCATCAGGATCAGATCGTAGCGGCGGTTCGGCGCGAACGACTCGTCGAACCCGCGCAGCTCGATGCGGTGCCGCCAGGGGGAATCCGGTGACACGACCGCCGGGTCTGGCTCGATGCCCTCGACGCGGCCGAAGCCATCCAGGAACGGGAACAACACGCCGTCGCCGCAGCCGATATCGAGGATGGCGGCATCACGGCGCGGCCCGAGCAGCCGTGTGACCTCCGCACGGACGGCGTCGTTGCGCGCCCGCCACCACCAGTGACGGAGCGCGAGGTCACGGTAGCGCTGGGCGTACTGTGGATCCACTCCCGCCTTCGATCACGCGCGCGACGATGAATGTCGGGCGGCCCTTGGTTTCCTCGTAGATGCGGCCGACGTACTCGCCGATGACGCCCATGAAAAACAACTGGATTCCCGACAGGAACGTGAAGGCGACCAGGAGCGCCGTGAAGCCCTCTGGCGAGCGGCCGCTCGCCAGCCGCACGTACACGGCGTACACCGCGAAGAGCACCGAGAGGGCAACGCCGAGCGCTCCAAGCACAGCGGCGGCACGCAGGGGTGCGACGGAAAAAGCCAGCAGCCCGTCGAATGCGAGCTGCGCGAGCTGGCGCAGGCTGTATTTGGAGCGTCCGGCCCAGCGCTGGTGGCGCTCGACATCCACGCCGATCTGTCGAAACCCGATCCACGTGCGCAGGCCGCGCAAGTACCGCTGCCGTTCAGGCAGCGCGTTCAGCGCATCGACGACCCGCCGCGACAGCAGTGCGAAATCACCCGCATCGACCGGCAGCCTGATGTCAGACAGCGAGGCGATCAGCCTGTACGAGATGGCGTATGAGGCGCGAAGCAGCAGATTCTCCTTGCGCTGGACGCGTCGCGCATACACGACCTCGTACCCCCGCTCGAAGTGCGACACGAATTCGGGGATGGCCTCCGGCGCATCCTGGAGGTCGCCGTCCATCAGCACGACGGCGTCGCCGTTCACGTGCGCGAGCGCGGCGCTGAACGCGGCCTGGTGCCCGAAGTTTCTGGACAGCACTACCACGCGAACCCGCGCGTCTTCATCTGCCGCTCTCTCCAGCAGCTCCAGCGTTCGATCGCTGCTGCCGTCGTCTACGAACACGACTTCGTGCGGCCCGCCGGGAAGCCGGGCCAGCACGGCGCCAACCCGCTGGAGCAGCTCCGGGAGGACCTGCTCTTCGTTGAACAACGGAATGGCGACCGACACTCGTGTCATTCTCGTGCGGTTCCGCGGAAGTACACCATCGACCACAGTCCCCCGAACGAGTACGGCTCGAAGATGACTTCCCTAAAGTGGCTGCGGAAGATCGACCGCCAGTCGGCGATTCCCCTCGCGTAGCGGCCGCGATCGAGCCGGGCCATGGCGCGTGGGATCGACGGCCGATCCGGCAGCACGAGATCGAGGATGTGCACCGATCCACCCGGCGCGAGCAGCGGCGGCAACGCGGCAAGCGTGCGATGTGCCTCCTCATCGTCCAGATGATGCAGGAGGCTGTTGAGCAGGATCACGTCGGCGGGCTCAATGGTCCCCGGCGCGAGCCGGGTGACGTCGGCCACTCGAAAATCCCGGCCGTGGCGGCGGCAGGCGTCGGCAATGTAGCCGGCGTTGATGTCGAGCCCCACATACTCGACGTTCGCGAAATGATGCGCGTTTGTGCCAGGCCCGCACCCGACGTCGAGCACGCGGCGGACGCGCGATAGATCGAGGTTCGCCAGCAGCGGGCGCAGCTTCGACTCGGCGAAGGGGGCCTGCCAGACGCGGTAGGCCCATGTGTGATTCATCAAGTCGGCGAGGCGCATGGTGTGGATCAGCGTGCCTTCCGCAGGGCGAGGAGGTTCATGCGCGGTGATCATAACAGACACTCGCGCTATGATGGCCCGAGGTGCGACGACCGATCACCGCCCGCACAGCCATGCTGGCCTCTCTTGCCATCATGGGCCTGAACTACGCCGGCACCGGGCGCTGGGCGCATATTTCCGGATCGCTGCACGGATCCAAGTGGCCGGTGTTCCTCGTGCTGCTCGGGCTCACCACGGCGCTGGCGCTGAGACGATGGCCCGTTGAGCGTCCACCGCTCGGACTCGCGGCGCGTGTCATCGGCTGGTCCGGCGTGATCCTCCTCGGAGGTCTTTTCTTCGTGTGGTTTCCTCCCCACACGTGGCAGGACATCCCCTTTCTCGACAACTGGCCGGCGCGATATCTGAGCACGGTCCAGGGCATCGAGCTGCTGAAGCGAGGCGCTGTCGCGGGCTGGCAGTGGTCCTACCTTGGCGGCTACCACCTCTCGTCAGACGTCACCCAGTCGCTCAGCGTGCTGGCGCTGGTGCCGGTGGCGCTCTTTGGCTCGGCGCCCGGCTTTCACGCGCTTCACTTCATCCTCTTTCTGGCACTGCCACTCCTGGTCTTCTGGGATCTGGCGGCGGAAGATCGCGAAACACGGTACGTGGCCGCCGGCATCACGGCGGTCGTCACGGCCGGCTTTTCCTATCTCCTGCTGCGGAGTGGCGACACGAACTCGCTCGGTGGGCTCGCCTGCACGATGTTCACGCTCGTTGCGAGCAGAGCGGCCTCGCGAGGCGCGCGCTGGGGGGGGCCGGTACTGCTTTGCTCGCTCGTGTTACTCAACTACGTGCACGCCGGCTTTCTGCTGTACGCGGTCCTCTTCCTCGCGGTCGAAGCCTGGTTCTATCGCGACTCGACTCGACTCGTCCGCGCACTACTTGCCGCGGCCTGCGCGTTTGTTGCCGGGCTCCCGCAATACTGGGAATCCTGGAGGTATCCGCAGTACTTCATCCCCAATAACGTGATGTTCGATCCGGGTGTCTCGTTCGAGTGGACGGCGTTCGCCCGCAAGATGTATTACAACGTGGAGCTGCTGTGGCTTCCCGGCCGGTGGGTCAACGACTTCACGGGATTGTCGGCGATCTGCCTCCCCATCACGGCGTTTGTCGCGTGGCGCGTCCGCTCGCGCGCGGGCCTGTACGCCTGGCTTGCGCTGACCACGACCGCCTTGCTGCGATTCAACACTCCTGAATTCGCTTATCTGTTTCTCCGACCGGTCCATGTGCTGGCCGTGTGCATCGGACCGGTGCTGGCCGTGTTCCTGTCGCGGTTCGTGGGAAGACGTGCGCTCGTTCTGACCTTCGTCGCGTTGGTCGCGGTGTATCTGCAGATCCTCGTATTCCACGTACCGCATATTCCCACGCTGCGCGACGCCGACGCCGCGCTCGTGGATCACGTCGCTGGCCTGGACGGTGCGCTCGTGCTGTTTGAAAACACACCCCATCGCGACATGGATGCGGATCCCGCGCGGACTACCGAGCCGACTCCGTTCGGCGCGCACATCGAGCAGGTGATCGCCGCCACGACCGGCAGGCGGCTCTACGCGGGCTTGTGGGATGGATGGCAGTGGTCGCCATACCGCGATCAGCTTCTCGCGGGCGGCGCGTTCAGGGGTCGGGCGATCTCAATCGTACCGGTGGATGATTTCGCCGCGGAGCTTCGAAAATGGGGCATTCAACACCTGGTGGTCTGGAGCCGTGCGTCGCTCGCCTACCTGCGCGCCAACCCCACGCTGTTTGCGGAACGCTGGAACTCCGGTGCGTGGCACCAGTTCGAATATCTGGCGGCCGACCGTCGGGACGTCTGGACGAGCGCCGGCGCTGGCCGGTTGATGTCAGTAGACCCGCTCGGCGCGAGCCTCCAGCTTGACGACGTCGCAATCGGGACTGAAGTGGTCGTGCGAACGAACTACCACCCGTCCTGGTCCGCGCGCATCAGCGAGGAGGCGCAGCCGATCCCGCTCCACGCGAGCAACGGTCAGCTCGCCTTCGCCTCACCGAGAGCCGGCTCGTATGCCGTGGCCCTCGTCTATCCGCGACGCCGTGGATTGATGGTCCTGGCACTTGTCGTCACCCTGCTGGGCGCCGCGGCCCTGATCCGTTGGCCGAGGCCGGCGCCGGGCGAAGCGACAGGCTTCAGCACGACGTAAAACAATCGTGTTACGATCGGCGTCGAGGGCGGGCTTAGCATAGTGGTAATGTCCTGGCTTCCCAAGCCAGTCAGACGGGTTCGATCCCCGTAGCCCGCTATCCAATCTTGGTCTGGGGACTTCGTCCCCAGACCCCTTACGCGCTCGCTCGCGGGGCCCCATGATCCCCGCTCCGCTCGCGCGGCTCACTCGCGTTCGCTCGTTCGCTCCCGTGGCG
>JANNHC010000511.1:0-12480 GCA_031404215.1 Acidobacteriota bacterium | reverse complement strand
CCGCAGAACCGGGACGCCACCATCGTTCCCAGGTAAGCGACGCCGGCCGCTTCTGGAGTCTGCTGTCTCGGGCGCACCCCCCTGACCGTTTTGTCGAGATGACTTACGGTTCTGGCCTCTTGTCCTGCTCACACTCGCGACGCCCGCCTGGAGTCAGGAGCACTCCGGCTTTGCGAAAGAGGGGGGCTACGCCGGCTCTTACCTTCGACGGGTCGTCCTATTACCAGAAGGTGAACGGGGATGAGGTCCTGATCCTCCCACGCCTCGAGGGCCGGGACATGATTCGAGCGATTCTCGGCGTCCGTGGACGGAGAGGCGCCTTCGAATTCAGTTATGACCGGACCGAGCATCGCGGCACATTCATGGGGGAAGCGGGGGACGCGACGTTCCAGAAGGATGGCGGTTTCCTTGACCCCGACGTGGGAAACGGCCGCTTCAGAGGTTTTGGCGTCAACACGGAAGCCGGTGTGACCGTTTACGCTCACCCGCGATTTGGCATCAGTGCCGGCTACCGGCACCGAGTGATGTGGTTCGACCGGGCCACCGGCGTGAGTGACACGATGTATGAGCTCAGGCCTCGCTTCCGCGAGACGAGCGGCAGCGTGGTCCTGACTGGACTCTTCACATTCTGAGTCGCACGCCTGGCCTGGCGGCGTTCGATGCATCCGGTGCGGTACACTGTTCGCATGACTACTTCCACGGGTGCACGCCCAGGCCGTAACGAGCCCTGCCGTTGCGGCTCGGGCCGCAAATACAAGCATTGTTGCCTCGAGAAGGACGACAAACAGGCCGCCGCGGCACGGGCGACGATCGTCGCGGAAGCTCCTGCGCAATCGCCCGAGGACGTCACGTCGATTTCCAAGCGGGCGCCGAGACCCCGCACGGACCAGCCCTGGAAGGGAAGCGCGACTCGGGGCTTCGTTCCGCGGTCGCGCACGCCACGCAAGGTCGGTGGCGGCTAAGCGCATCCCGGGCACGTGGCGACGCGAAGGATGCGCGAACGGTTCGCACACGAGGCGGATGGGCCGAAGCTTCCACGAGCGGCCCGCTCTGACATCCAAAACGGCACCCCTCTAGATAACAGCCGCAATTGCCGATACAGCCGGCAATGCAGGCCCATGCGGTTGGCGGAGCACCGGCGACACCCGTGTCGGCCCGAAGCCGTTTGAGCGCGCCCATCGACGGCGCGTCGGTGGCGATCTTCCGCATGGCGTTCGGCGCGATCATGTGCTGGGAGGTCGCGCGGTATGTCGAGTACGGCTGGATTCAGCACTACTACATCACCCCCTCCTTCCATTTCCATTACTACGGATTCGAGTGGATCCGGCCGTGGCCGGGCCGCGGCATGTTCGTACATTTTGCGGTCCTCGCGCTCGCCAGCGCGTTGATCATGGCGGGTGTGTGGTATCGCGCCGCGGCGGTCGTATTCGCCGTCGCTGTGACGTACGTGTTCTTGCTGGACCAGGCACGATACCTCAACCATATGTACCTGATTTGCCTGGTGGGATTTCTCTTGACGGTTGTACCGGCCGATCGCGTGTGGTCGTTGAGCCACCGCGGGAGCCGCGACCGCGCCGTGCCGGTGTGGTCGCTGTGGCTACTCCGCTTTCAGTTCGGGATTGTCTACATCTACGCTGGCGTCGCGAAGCTGAATCCTGACTGGCTACGGGGAGAGCCGCTGCGCAGTTGGCTGGCGGAACATGCCCGTGCGCCATTCGTTGGCACGCTCTTCCTTCACGAGCCGACCGTTTATGTATTCGCGTACGGCGCGCTGCTCTTCGATCTCTTGATCGTGCCGGCGCTGCTGTGGCGGCGTACGCGCCCGTACGCGTTCGCAGTCGCGTGCGGGTTCCATCTGATGAACACGCAGCTCTTTACGATCGGTATCTTTCCCTACGTCATGATTGCGGCGACCACGCTCTTCTTCGATCCCGCCTGGCCGCGCCGTTTATCGCGTCGTCTCTTGCGGGAGCACTCCACGACATCGGTCGAGCCATCCGGTGCCGGCTCCCTCACGCTGTCCCGTTTCGCCCGTGCAGGGTTAGCCGTGTACGTCGTCGTGCAACTGCTAGTGCCGTTTCGGCACTGGCTGTACCCGGGGGACGTACACTGGACGGAGGAGGGACATCGGTTTTCTTGGCGCATGAAGCTGAGGGACAAGGACGCCCGGGCGGCGTTCATTGCGGTTGATCCCGTTACGCTGACGGATCACGAAGTGGCGTGGCAGCCGTACCTGGCGACGTGGCAGTACCGGGAGATGTCGAGCCGGCCAGATATGATCCTCCAGTTCGCAAACGCGATAGCGGCCGACCTGCAACACCGAACGGGACGCCGCCCGAGAATTCACGCCGTCGTGTGGGCCTCTTTGAACAACCGCTCGCCGCAGCTGCTGCTCGACCCAGCCGTCGATCTCGCAGCGCAGAGGCCCAGCCTACGCCGAGCCACCTGGATCCGACCGCTGGAGTAACGGTTCTGCTGAGCGCATCTGTTTCTTCCCGTGGCTGCCGCGTTTCATATCAATCGTCATCGTCATCGTCATCGTCGTCGTTATCGTTATTGGATCCGGTTGACGTTGCCCGAACCTCCACTTTCACAACGATGATGACGTTGCCCGATCGGTTGCCTTTGATTTTGATGCGGATACCGACCCGAACGTCTCCACACGACCCTTGGCTGGTGGCACTTATGGTTGCCGTCCATCCCTGCACCACGACGCTCACGTTTGGACACGTGCCCGTGACGCGACTCACGTCCCCTTCAATCTCTGTGCTGTTATCGGCTTTGATGCGGACCGAGGCTTCGATGCGCGCGAAACGGGCCTCCAGTTCCACCGCCAAGTCCACGAGCTCTCGGTCGTCGACGGCACTCACCTGCAACGTGGCCTCAATACCAGGCCCTGCGAACCGCAAGGACAAGCCACCGGGTGAGACGCCCTTCAGCACGAAACGGCCTGAAGCATCCACGGGAGCAGAAATGTTCGTCCCGACGACGGTGACGTTCACCTGCAGTGCCGCTGAGGCACCACTGGAGGCGGACGTCAGGGCGTTGATGCCCTTCGGCTTCACAGTGCCAGACACAGTTGCGCCGCTCGCGGGTGTGTCGGTCACCCCCGTCGGTCCCGCGGTGGGTGCGGTGGGGGCAGGTGGCGTCCACGCGCCGCAGCCCGCTGACCAACTTAGCGTCAGCACAAACAGCGCGCGCAATCCGCGCAGGCGAGTCGTGGCCTTCATCATCATTCTCCTTGTGTCGGCGAACAGGGCGCAGACCAATCGCTCGCAATGGACGTGCCTGGGCGGCAGCGCAGAAGGCTAACGCCAACCGAATCAGGCAATTGCCGCGGAAGATCGACGCGGACTCCCGGAACGTGGGCGGTGCTCCGACCCGACATATTCGAGTTTGACTGACCAGTCTGCAATGGATCCTGGGCCTGACGGTTTCGTGATGCAGGAACAAAAATCGGAGTCGGGAGCAGCTCAGCGATGTCGTCCGGAGACCACGAATCTCGGCCATCTGACGAATACGCTGCAGCTTGGCGCTAGGGGCCGCGACGGCCTGGAACTTGAACTCATGCTGTTCCGAAGGAGGGGGCGTCATGAAATCGCTGACGTCAGGCGTGTTCTTCACCGGGGTCTCCCTGCTACTGACGGTATTGCCCGCTCATGCGCAGGGATGGGGAGTTCGTGGCGGCACGAATATCAATCCCGACCAGGTGTACGTCGGCGGCTCGTACGCACTCGAGCCACTCATGCAAGACCTCTGGTTCGAACCGAACGGAGACGCGGGGTTTGGCAACGGCGTGCGGCTGCTCGCGGGAAACCTGGATGTGATGTACCGCCTCTGGCAGCCGCGCCGCAGCCCCTGGCGCCTGGACGTGGGGGGCGGTCCGGCGGTCAATCATTATCGACTGAACACCTACTCCCAGACGGAAGCCGGAGTGAACGCGGTCGCCGCTCTTGTGCACTCGAAGGGATGGGGCTCCGAGTTCCGCGTCGGCTTCCTTGAGAGCCCCCAGTTCCGAGTGGGGGTCACGTATAGGCTTCATCCTGCTCAACGCGGCAGGCGCTCCAAGTAGCCGCGCGTTCGTCCCCCGTCACCGAGTTCGCCGGAATTATCAGCTGATGCGAATCCGAACGTTCGACGAACGTGCACCGGCATCGATACGAGCAGGTCGCCGATACCGCTCCACAGTGAATCTCTGCCCAGATTCTCGACTCCCGCGCTTCCTTGCCGACCGCGCGCGCACGAAGGCGGCACGCATCGGGAACAGGTAGGGGCTCGTCCATAGACAACCCGAAGGCCGCTGCCGGGCGCTTCATTCAGCCGATGCTGTTCGCGACCTCGCCGTACTCTCGCCCGTCGATGGCATTTCGAACCCGAGAATGTTACGTTACGGCTTCCAATCGTGCCCACGGCTTCAATACGGAGGTGTGACGTGGCTACTGCAGTCGAGATCGCCGGCAAGACCGCTTATCGTGTGAAGGCTGACAGCGTCGAAGCTTGTAATTGTCAGCACGGATGCAACTGTCAGTTCGCTGGCGTGCCGAACGAAGGAAAGTGCGAGTTCATCATCGGCTACGTGGTGAAAGACGGCCGCTTTGGCGACACGTCGCTGAACGGCGTGCGCGCAGTCGTCGTCGCCAAGTATCCGAACGCGATCCACGAGGGCCACGGCCATGTCGCGCTCTTCATCGACGAGACGGCGAGTGACGAGCAGGCGAACGCGCTCGCGACGATTCTGTCCGGCAAGATGGGCGGCATGCCGTGGGAAGCACTGGCCGCGACGATCGAGCGCTTCGAGGGGCCGGTCCGCAAGCCAATCGAAATCACGGTGGCCGGGGAGCGGTCGGAAGTGCGTGTTCCTGGCGCGGTCGAGCTCCAGCTCACGCCTCTGCGCGATCCGGTCACGGGCAAGGAGAAGGAAGTCCACATCACGTACCCGAAGGGCGGTTTCTTCTGGGACGACGCGCGAGTGGCGACGACAACGAGTATGCGCGCGGATGTCGGCGACCTGCACATCCACTGGCCGAACCGCTACGCGTCGGCCGCCGAAGTCAATTGGACGAACCAGCGGTAACGCTTGGCGGATCACAGGGTCGCAGCGACGGCTGACGCTCCGTCCCACGTGGAACGGCTGATCCGGCGTGACCGGTTGGTCGTCGTTCTGGCGCTTGCGGGCGTCACGCTGCTCGCATGGATCTATCTCGTCCGGATGGCGGAGGGAATGCGCGCCGCGGCCACCGAGGCCGATATGCATGCGGCCATGGGCATGGCAGGTATGGCCGCCTGGAGCACCGCGGATATCCTCGCCTTGTTTCTCATGTGGACCGTGATGATGGCGGGCATGATGCTGCCGTCAGCCACTCCAATGATCCTGCTCGTCGTGGGCACGCATCGCCGGCGGGGCGGGCGGCACGCGCGGATGGAGACGGCGGCATTCGCAGGAGGGTACCTCGCCGCGTGGACAGGGTTCAGTCTGGTCGCGGCGCTGGCGCAAGCGGCGCTCCACGCGGCGGCGCTGATGTCATCCGCCATGGTGAGCCAATCGACTGTCCTCGCCGGCGCGATCTTTCTGGCTGCCGGCGCGTATCAATGGCTGCCGGTCAAGCACGCGTGCCTCACGCATTGCCGGTCGCCGCTGCAGTTCCTTACTGAGGAGTGGCGGGAAGGAGTGCCCGGGGCGTTTCGGTTGGGACTGCGGCACGGCCTGTTCTGCGTCGGCTGCTGCTGGGTGCTGATGGTGCTGCTGTTTGCGGCCGGCGTCATGAACCTGCTGTGGGTCGCGGCCATCGGCGCTTTCGTGCTTGTCGAGAAGGTGGTGCCACACGGTCCCCTCGTCGGGCGTCTCGCCGGCGTGTTGCTCGTCGCCTGGGGAGCTTACCTGCTTGCGCTGAGCGCCTGATTCGCCTGCCTCGCGTCCCACCTCCTCTTACGTCGTCACCTCGCGCGTCTGTTGATTGGCTTCGCGCAGCGCCTGCGCCACCGGCCTGAGCTGGTTCCGCCGCGCCTCGTCGAGCGGAGACACGTACGGCGGGATAGGGCCCGTCGTACAAATGCCTGCGAGCTCCACCGCGGCGTGCAGCACGCGCGCGGGTCCCCACCTGTCCCGCAGATCTTCGTGCGGCAGGAATGCGGTCCGCAGGTCGCGAGCCTCCTCGTAGGCGCCGCGCACGCAGGCGGCGTGAAGGGCCGAGCTGAGCGCGGGCGCCAGGCATCCCGATCCGGTGGTGAACCCGGCGAGCCCGAACTGCTGCATGTGCACGACCGCGGGCCGTTCCCCGATGCCGCTGACGATTCGGTCGCGGGGCGCGCGCGCGAGCAGGCCCTCGAGGTACCGGTCGTCACCAGGAACGTCGCGGACGACGGCGTACTTCACGGCGACCGCAGTCCCGTCGGCCATCAGTCGGGCGACCACGTCAAGGCCGGCCTCGACATCCGAACCGAGGTTGTGCTCGTCCTTGAGATACAGCATGAGCGGGATACCCGCTCGCTCCGCGAACTCGCGCCAGCCGCGTTCGAGCCCCGCCGCGTCGCGCGGGTCCGCGCACGGGAGCGCCATGGCGCACGGAAAGGCGTAGCGCCGCAGGAGCACGGCCTGGTCCATCGCACGGCCGAAAGACGGACCGACGCTCGGTATCGGCCAGAGCGGGTCTGGCAGCGCGGCCATCCACGCCAGGAGCGTCTCGTACTCGTCGAGCGTGACGTGGTGCAGGAACGCGTTGCCGCCAAAGAGCAACGCGCGCAGGCCCCCGCTCGCGAGATGGTCCACCAGCGCACGCGTCGACTCGAGATCCAGCGAGCGCGCATGGTCTGGCAGACGGGCCAGCGGGGGTACGGGCATGACGCCTGCCAGGTCTGCCGGCTCGACGGGTGTGGTCTTCATTCAGGTTTTTCCTCAAACACGCGGCGGGCGTGCGACACGCAGGCCGCGCAGCGCCACCCTCGCGACGCGGGCGAGCCGAGTGATTCGCAGTAGGCGGGCGGCCGCATTCCTCGGCGACTGCGAGATCCACCAGGGCGTCATGGACGGTCGGCCTGCGTGATGGTGATAAAGCGATTGGCCGGAACGTCCGTGAGGGTCTGGATGGCGCCGTCCGGCCAGCGCACTTCGACGCTGTCCACTTTCCGTCGCGTCTCGAGCCCGAAGTGCAGCCGCGCATCGTTTTGCGACAGGTAGCTCCCGCCGCTCCGGCGCTCATCAATCTGCACGAGATCTCCCGCGACGACTTTGACTCTGGCGCCGAACGCGCTTCGGTTGCTCTTTCGCCCGGCCAGGTCGATCACGAGGAAGTTGTTCGCGTTGCCGCCGTCGTTGCGAAGCACGGTCAGCGGCCCGTCCAGGTTGTTGACGACGACATCGACGTCGCCGTCGTTGTCGAGGTCGCCGAACGCGGCGCCGCGGCTGACTGCCGGTGCATTCAGCGCGGGCCCGGAGTCGTGCGCCACTTCGGAGAAGGTGCCATCGCGGTCGTTGCGGTACAACAGCTTGCGCTGGCGATAGGCGGAGTCCACGCCGGCTTTCTCGAGCTGTGGGTAGACGTGACCATTGACCACCATGAGGTCCAGCCAGCCGTCATTGTTGTAGTCGAAGAATTTGGTTCCCCAGCCGACGAAGGGCAGGCTCGGCTTGGCCGTCCGCGTCGCGTACGACGCGTCGGTGAACAGAAAGCCCTTCTCGTGCCGATACAGGGCGTTGTATTCGTCGGCGAAATTCGTCACCACGATGTTCCAGCGGCCGCGGTGGTCGTAGTCGCCGATGGTGACGCCCATCGACGCCTGCTCGGCCCCGTCGTCGCTGAGCGCGGTGCCCGACGCGAGCCCCACGTCCGTGAACGTGTTGTCGCCGTTATTCCGGTACAAAAAATTCGGGCCCGAATCGTTGGCGACGTAGAGATCGACGTGGCCGTCCTCGTTGAAGTCGCACCAGGCGACGCCCATTCCGAACCGGAGTGCCGGGTCCGAGACACCAGCCGCGGTGGAGACGTCGGTGAAGGTCCCGTCGCCATTGTTGCGGTACAGCGAGTCGCCGGCGCCTTTGAGCCCACGGGGGCCACACTGGACCGGCATCCCGCGGAACACGCAGTGCTTGCCCTTACCGAACTCGGGCAGGGCGTCGAGGCTCAGATCGACGTAGTTCGCCACGAAAAGATCAAGCCGGCCGTCGTTGTTGTAGTCGCCGAAGGCCGCGCCGGTCGACCAGCGAAGATCACCAACTCCCGCGCGCGCCGTGACATCGATGAACGTGCCGTCGCCATTGTTGCGAAACAAGTGATTGGCACCGAAGCAGGTGACGTAGAGATCCTCCCACCCATCATTGTCGTAGTCGCCGGTCGCAACACCCATCGCCCATCCCGGGTAGCCCACTCCCGCCCGCTCGGTCACGTCGGTGAACGTCCCGTCGCCATTGCTCCGCCAGAGCTCACTGCGCGCGCTTGCGGGTTTGGCGGCCGTTGCCACCGTCGGAGAGTTCGCGAGGTACACGTCCAGCCATCCGTCCTTGTCGAAATCGAACAGCGCGACGCCTCCACTCATTGATTCGACGATGTACTTTTTTTCGGGGGCTGAGGCGTGGCTGAACGTGATTCCGGTAGCGGTCGTGATGTCGGTGAACACCACGCGTGTATCAGGTGCGTCGGAAGGTGCCGCGGTGGCGAAGAGACTCGCCACAACGAGCGTGACAATCGCGAGTCGGGGTGTCTTCAGTGTCGAAGTGGCCATGGCGTCAGCCACCGCTACTGGGGGCCGCGGGCGGGATCGATCACCTGCTTGGTGACGTTCGCCCGCCCGGCGGGCACCACGGCGGCTTGCCCCGCGTTCTCTTGGCGCAGCCGTTCGAAAGCGGCGAGCGCCTTCTGCTGCTCGGCCTCCTGTCCGAGCGCACGGTGGGCCTGGGCGATCTGATAAAACGCGACTTCGTCGCGAGGATTCAACGAGATGGCCTTCCGCAGATGGGGCAGCGCGGCGCCGGGGGCTCCCGTCGCGACCAGCGTACGGGCAAGTCCGACCAGCGCCTCCTCGAACTCGGGATACGCGTCCACTGCCCGCCTGAAGGACTCGATCGCCTTGTCGAGCTGTCCTGCCTTGCGCTGCATCTCAGCGATCTCATACGCGGCACTGGCGTTGGTCGGGTCGATCTGCAGCTCCCGCTCGAACTCCTTCAATGCCTCTGCCTCCGCCGCCGTGTCCCCCTTGGCTTGCCCGGAACGCGAGAGCAGCACACGGCCAAGCCGGAAGTGAAGGCCGGGTCGGTTTGGCGCCATCGCCAGCACCTGCCGATATTCCCTGATCGCATCATCCAGCAGACCCTGGCTCTCGTTCGCTTCGCCGGCGGCCTGGTGCAGCCACACCGAGTCGGGCGCAATGCGCGCGAGCTTGACCGTCTGCAGGTACGCGTAGTTCCCGAACACTCGTCCGGCGTGGTAAAGGACCTCGGGATCCTCCGGATACAGCCGGCTCAGCTCGAGAGCCACGGCGACGGCGTCGCGGTCACGGTCGAGGTCTGTGTAGGTCCGCTGCAGGTGCAGGCCGGCCATACGACGGAGGGCAGCGTCCGACGACTGCTGGTGGAACGCCTTCTCGAGTCCGGGCAGGGCTTCCTGATGTCGTCCGATCTCGGACAGCGACATGGCTAGCAGCGAGCCGACGTTGGGTAGTGCGGGCTTGAGCTTCAGCGCGCGACGGAGCGGGGCAATGGCGTCGGCGAACTTGCCCTGCTGGAAGTAAATCAATCCCAGCCTGGCATGGACGTCGCCCAGCCCGGGCTGCAGTTCCCCCAGGCGCTCGTACGCCCGTTCGGCGTCGGCGTAGCGTTGTTCCGCGAGAGCCCGCTCGCCTTGCTGAAAGAGCGCCTGTATCTGGCCGGCATCAGCCGGCTGCGCACCGCTCAGCGCGGCAGGTGCCGCCAGCACCAGGGCCACGGCCATGACACTCGTCCAACCGCCCAGGTTCACCAGCATCGCTCCACCGGAAACGAACCGGCGGGCCGGCGGACACAACTTGTGCCCGCCCCCCGATCGGTGCTCGGCCGGTATCTTATCCCACCGGTCCAGCGTGCAGGACGGCCAATGGCTCAGAACGTGAACTTGAGCCCGAGCTGATTGATGCGGCCGGGCCGTGCGCCGGTGACCACCCCGAACCCCTGCCCGGCGACGTTGGTCTGTACCGAGGTGAACTGTGTGTGGTTCAGGGCGTTGAACGACTCCAGTCGAAACTGCAGGTTCATCCCCTTCGCGAAGCGAAAGTTCTTGAAGAGTGAGAGATCGACGTTGTTGACGCCGGGGCCCCGCAGAATGTTACGGCTGGACGTGCCGAACGCGCCGAAGGCCGGCTGCGCAAAGGCTTTCGTATCGAACCAGGCCGTGGTGCTCCTATTGAACCCGCTGGGATAGGGATTGCCGACGACATCTGCGCGGTTCGAGCCAAACGTATCCAGGACACCGCCGATGTCCCGGGCCTGAATGGTAATCGGGAACCCGCGCTGCCACGTGTAGATCCCGTTGACCTGCCAGCCCCCGACGATTGCGTTCTTGACGGCGGACGCGTCCGCCGCGTACTTCTCGCCCCGCCCGAATGGCAGATTCATCACGAAGCTGCCGACGAGCCGGTGATCGACGTCGAAGTCCGAGCGCCCATAATCGCGTTCGGGATCGTGATTGTTCAGGAAGCCCTGCCAGCCGTTGAATCCGCTTGCGCCAATGCCGGCTGCGGCGGATTTGCTGTCCGTGCTCTTCGCCCACGTGTAGGCGAACGTCGCCAGCGAGCCCCGGCCGCGGTGCTCGAGTTTGGTGTTGAAGGCGTTGTACTTCGACCTGCCGCTCCAGTCGCTGTCGATGTAGACGTTGAAATTGGGGTACGGCTTGCGTGCGGCGACGGGAAGAGGATTCGCGGGGTCATACGGCAGGGCCTGGGCGATGTTCCGCCGCATCAGCAGGTTGGTCCCCCTGTTCCCGACGTAGTTCAGCTCGAGGGTCGTGGCGCCGGTCAACTGGCGCTGCACGGAAAGCGAATATTGCTGGACGTAGGGATTCCTCGGTTGCGGTGACTGGCTCACCGCCAGGAACGTGTTCGCCGCGGGTGTCGCGACCCCCGGCGCTGCAAAGCTCGGGAACAGCTGGTCAGTCGTCCGCAGCGGGGTAAGCTGGCCGATCGACTGTCGGTCGATGCCGCGGCTCACGTAGGGATACACGTCGGCGGCGCCATCGATCTCCCGCCCTTCCGCCGAATCGAAGAACATGCCGTAGCCGCCACGAACGACCGTGCGTTCGCCGGAGAACGGGCGCCAGGCGAAGCCGATGCGCGGAGCAAACACTTTATACCGGTCCGGGTTCTCGGGACTCCTCCGGCCCGCGGGCTGGTAATAGGCGCCGTCCGCGATGCCGCCAGTCGCGAGGCTTTCATCCGCGACCAGGAGGCCGCCGGGCGCGTAGTCCAGGTTCCGCCACGCCATCCGGTTCCTCGTCTCGAACGGCACGTTCCGATAGTAGTATCGCAGGCCCAGGTTCAACGTGAGGCGTGACCCGATTCGCCAGTCGTCCTGCACATACGGGGCGAGATAATGGAAATTGAACTCGCGCGGGTTGCCGGCTTTCCCGGGGACGCTGAACGCCGCGGGTTGAAACACCCCGTAATTGGTGTAGTACCCGAGCAGATAATCCGCAACGGGACTGCCGCTAAAGCCCTCGGTGAAGCCGTAGCCACCGAGAAACCCGGTGGCGAGGTCGCGCTGGAGCGACCAGCGGCGGGAGTTCACGCCGAACGTCAGCGTGTGCGCGTTGTGGACCCACGTGGTCGAATTGCTGATGTCCCACATCGGCTGGTTGCTGGCGCTATAGGCGTTCCCCGCACCGCCAACACCGGAGAACCCGAAAATTCCGACGCCCGGGCACTCGCGCTGGTCGTCAGGAATGCTGGTGAAGACACCCGTCAGTTGGAGCGAGTCCACGTCCGACTGGGGGCAAGGAATGCCTTTCTGATCAGCTCGCGCCGTGACGCGACCGACACGAAACTGGTTCACGAGGTTGGCCCGCAGGGCCCAGGTATGTGACACCTGCCAGTTGGCCGTGTCCTGCACGAACACCCGATCGCCAATCTCCTGGAGATTCGAGGTGGTCCGGTTGTCGTACATCGACTTGGTGAAGCGGACCAACGCCCGCCCGTAGCGGGACATGTCTTGGTCGACGCGAACGGTGAACTGATCCTGGTTCTGCGGCAGGGTCCGGACCACCTGGTAGTTGCCTTGCGGCGCATCGACGTTGGGCGCGGGGTACCAGGGCTGCGATAGCCGGGCGAGCCGCGACCATCGCGCCACGGGGATGGTGTTGTCCGGGAACGCCTGGAAGCCCGGTGGGCGCGCGGCGATCCAGTCGATCGTGATCGCCGAGGGTGCATTCGACCGCTATCGCCGCTCGAGCAATTTCTGGCAGGCCTCCCAGCGACAGAACGCATCATTTTCATGGCTTGCCAGCAGAACCAGCTCTTCATGGC
>JANNHC010000510.1:0-8128 GCA_031404215.1 Acidobacteriota bacterium | reverse complement strand
CTCGGCGAACACTGGTCAGTCGGGGGCGAAACCGGTGTCCAGTCCTCCACGTTCGATAACATCAAGCTGGCCGTCGGTGCAGCGCCGGCCCTGGAGTACAACGTATTTCCCTACTCGATGTACACACGGCGTCAGCTTCGGGCCAAGTACTCACTGGGCCTCGCGAGACGCGAAGCGACACCTGACCCTCGGCCTCGAGTCGGGTCTTGCTGACGTCGTGCAGATATTGCGACCATTCGGTGCGTGCCTCGATCGAACCCCATCGCTCCCGCTGCTCGAACGTCACCGACACCTCGTGCTGGGGCAGAGTTTCGGCGGACTTCGCGAACAAGGTCGGTTCGTAATACTGCAGACGCCACAGGCCCAGTGAGTACTTGGCCCGAAGCTGACGCCGTGTGTACATCGAGTAGGGAAATACGTTGTACTCCACGGCCGGCGCTGCACCGACGGCCAGCTTGATGTTATCGAACGTGGAGGACTGGACACCGGTTTCGGCCCCGACTGACCAGTGTTCGCCGAGCCCTTTCACGACCAGCGCCTGGAACTCGCGCTGGCGACGCTGGACTTTGACCGGGTCATCTTCGTCCAGATCGAACTCCTCGGTTTCGTGATCGACTTCGAGACCAAGCGTGATCTTCCAGTCGGGCGTGATGCGTGACGCGCCGAGATCGGCACCGAGCTGCCGCTCCCGGCTGGATTCCTCGCCGTCGAACGAGGCGGAGCCCCTGAGACTGAAGACCCAGGAATTCCATCGGTCGACCGCCGCCGGACCCCGCGCCTTGTCAGCCCCAGACCCGACCGATACCGTCAGCTGCGGTGGCACGCTGGTCCTCGTGAGGTAGGTGAGCAGCCCCACTCGGAGCGCCGTCGTCAGCTGACGCCGGACGCTGTCCTCCGGATCGGAGCTCGTGGTCACGGTTTTCAACGTGTGATCGATCCCTCCGAAGAGGGGGGGACGGCCGATGAACGCGAGCGTGTACTCGCGGCCGCCGCCACCGGTCTCGGCTCTCGTGATCAGCACGTGAACGTTGGCTTCTGTTCGATCCCTCACGTAGTCGACAAACGTCACCTCGCTGCGCAGGAAATCCTGGAAGCACTGAGCACAATCCAGAAAGATTTTGAGCTGCATCGAGGACACGGGCGCCGCCGCCGGCGTGCCGATCTGACCGCCAATAGCCCAGGGAAACGACAGGAAGCAGAGCAATACAACGGTTTTTGTCACTCTTGGACCTTGTGTGGTTGGAAGCGACAGGTCGATTAGACAGAGGCGGGCTTACAAATCTTCCAGCCGCGTGGTGGCGTCACCAAAGCGGTCCAGCGTCACGCCCATGCGATCCATCAGCGAGAGGTGCAGGCTGCACGCCTTCCGGCCTTCCTCCCCCTTCCCGAGGTAGTCGAGGACGCGGCCAGGCTTGATGGTCCCGCCGCCCTTGCCGGTGATGAGGAACGGCAGCTGGTCGGCACCGTGGGCATCACCGTCGAAAAGGCTCGACGTGAGCACGAGGATCGAGTTGTCGAGGAGCGAGGTTTCCCCCTCGGAGATCGCCTTCATGCGCTCCGTGAGGTAGGCGAACTGGGCGATGTGATACTGGTTGGTCTTCAAGTACATCGCTTCCTTGTCCACGGCGCGCCCGTTGTGCGTGAGGTCGAGGTGCAGCGCGCCCTGCACGCCCTCCAGGAACTTGAAGTTCATCTGGGACAGGTCGTTGTTGAGCATCAGCGTCGCGACCCGCGTTTTGTCCATCTGGAAGGCAAGCACGACCAGATCGAGCATGAGCTTCATGTGGTCCGGCACATTCTGCGGCAGCTCGTTCGTCGGGCGGGGCATGTCGGGCTTCGCCAGCGTCGGCCGCCAGCCTTCGATGCGCTCGTCCTTCGACGCCCGCTCGATGCGCTTCTCGATGTCCCGGATGGATTCGAGGTACTCGCTCAACTTCTCGTTGTCCCCCCGGCTGATTCTCGGCCGGAGACTCTGAGAGTCCCGCCGGACCTCGTCGAGGATGCTGCGATCGACCGTACGGCCCGTGCCGTCTCCCACCAGGCGGTCGAACGCGCGGGAGGGATAGATCTCCTTGGTCGCAGGCTTGGTCGCGGAGGCCCACGACACGCTCGAGCCGTAGATCATCGACAAGCCGTCCTCGAGCCGAAGCTCGTTCGGCTCGATGCCGAGCACGAGGCTCGGGATGGACGTGCGCCCGCCGATCTGCGACGCGATGATCTGGTCCATCGACGTGCCCACGCGGATTTCGTTCGGATCGAGACTTACGGGTGCGCCTGACAACACGTTCATCCGCCCGAGGTGCGGGCTGGTCGAGACGGCGGCGGTCTGGTTGAACAGCCCCTGGAGAAACAGCATGTCCTCCCGATGCGGCAGCATCGGCAGCAGCCCAGGCCCGAGCTGCATGTCCGCGCCGGCGCCCTTCGCCCACCAGTGAATCGGCTCCACGCCGTTCGAGAAGTACACGATGCCGAGGCGCAGCGGCGGCGTGTTCGCTTTCACGGCTTCCGCGGCCTGGCCGAAGAGCGGCAGCGACTCCATCCAGGGCAGCGCCAGCGCGACCCCCACGCCCCGGAGGAAGTGACGCCGTGAGGGGTGACGCGGGTGGTTGTCGATGCTCATTGGATACCTGCTCTCGACTGTGAAACGCGCGCCCTCGGCCGGCGTTCGCCCTGGCCTTCGGCGCTGGCCTTTGGCGCGGACTCCACCGTGTCTTCGCCCACTCGGTTGCGGAACTGGCGGCTGGTCACGATTGTCGCGGCCAGACTCGAGAATGAGGCATTGCCCCCGCCGGCCGTCATGCCGTCGATGAGCGGCCGATCCGAGCCCCTGGCCCTTCGCCCCAGTGCGTACCCGATCATCTTCTTCGAGAGCGTCGTCATGACCTGCTTGTTCTGGCTTTGCAGGTACGTCAGCAGGCCCTCCGCGCCAACGACGGTGGTCTTGTCCGCGAACTCGCCGGTGACATCCACCGCCTTGCCGTCCGCATATGTGGTCCGAGTCCGGCCGACCGCATCGAAGCCTTCCAGTGGGAAGCCCAGCGGATCGATCCGCAGGTGGCAGTTGGCACACGTCGCGTTGCGTTTGTGCTGGGCCAGGCGCTCGCGCAGCGTCAGACCGTTGAAGGTCTTGTCATCGGCGGGAATGGTGCCGGCATCCGCCGGCGGCGGCGGCGTCGGCGTCCCGAGAATCCGCCTCAAGACCCAGTCGCCGCGCTTGACCGGGCTCGTCCGCAGCGGCGCCGACGTCGTCGTCAGCACGGATCCCAGACGGAGCGCCCCGCCGCGGTTGAATGCGTTCGCGCCTTCGACCTTTTCCATCTTGTCGGACAACGTCACGTTCCGGGCGATGCCGTAGAACGTGGCGAGCGGCTTGTTGAGGAAGGTGTAGTCGGCGTAGAGGATCTCCTTGACCGGCCGGTCCTGCCGGACGATGTACTCGAACGTGGAGATCGCTTCGTCGTACATGGCCGACTTGACCTCGTCCTTGAATTCGGGAAACCGGCTCGTATCCACGCCGCGGTACTCGTCGAAGTGATAGAACCCGAGCCACTGCCCGAAAAACTCCGTCGCGAGGCGGCGCGCCTTCGGATCGGCCGTCATGCGCGCGACCTGCTTGGCCAGCATCGCGGGATTGTTCAACTCGCCAGCCGCCGCGGCCCGGCGCAATTCCTGATCGGGGATTGACGACCACAGGAAGAAGCTCATGCGGCTGGCCATTTCCCAGCCGTTCAGTGGTCTCTCGGCGCCACGGCCAAGCGTTTCCACGCGGTACAGGAATGCCGGGGAGGTCAGGATCCGGGCGAGCAGCACCCGCATGGCCGCGTCATGATCCAGGCGCGTGACCGTGCGGGACTTCTGATAGAACGCGCGCAAGCTGCTCTTCTCGATTGCCGTCAGCGGCCGGCGCCATGCACGGCTGGCGAACGCGAGGGCATCGGTAATGTGTCCGGGCTGGGCGAGCGCCTGCGCCCGCATCACCTCGTCGTAGTGGGCCCGCAACGATCGGACGTGCGGCCTGACGCCGGCGGGAAGCGCAGCAATCTGGACGCCGCTCATGTCCTGCATCCTGCGGCTCTTGAGCATCAGGCCGTAGTGATCGGCCAGCATCCCCAGATACGCGTCATGGTACGGCCACGATACTAAGAGATCGTTCCAGGCCTGGTTCAGTCGCGCGCGATCGGCGCCGTCCACCATGTTGTCCGTGAAGAACCTGTCGTTGCGCTGGTACTTCACTTTCAGCACAAAGGCGTCGTGCTCGGGGCTGTTATAGGTGTTGTCGAATGGCGGCGGAACCGGATCCTTGTCCGCGGGGTTGGCCTCACCGTGCGAGTTTGGAGGCAGCAGCGAGACGTACTCGGCGATGTTCCCACGGAACTTCTCATAACCCACGCTCTGCGGATCGCCGAGAATCACGCGCTGGCCGGCGTCGCGCGGCGAACCCTCCGGGCGGTCGGAGATCGTCACGCGCACGACGGCGTTCCTGTCCCTTCCGAGCTCCGCGTCCGCCTGGAACTCCATGACATTGCCACCGGGCGGCACGTCAATCGTGAACGAGACCGCCCCGGTCGTCGCGAAGTCCTCCGGTCCCATCGCGGTTCCGTCGGGACTGCTGCCAAACGCCAGTGTGCCGGCGACGCCGGCCGGCAACGCCGCGCGCAAGGTTTGCGAAGACAGGATCGGTCCTGCCACACCGCGCCCTCCGCCAGCGCCCGCCGCGCCGGCCACTGTTGCGGCACCCGGCGCCCCACGTCCCGCAGGCACCGCGGCTCGCGTGACGATCCGTGGGTTGCGCCAGATGACGACGGGCGTCGTTCCGGAACCGGGATGGATGTCGGCAAAAGTGAGATACACCTTCACGGGACCAGGCGTGATGGCCATCCCGCGGCCGCGGCCGCCGCGGGCGCCCAATCCGTACGTATAGTGGTGGGTCGGCTCGGCCTTGAGCGAGGCATCGTCGAACGTCAGCGGACTCTCGTCGCCCGCACCGCCGGCCGCCAAGTCGCCTCGACCGAAGAACCAGCTCGGCCATGTCGTCAGCGCTTTGTAAAGATCGTCACAACCTGCTCGAGCTGTGGCCAGCGACGCGTTGACGTCGGATGTCGGCGCGGGCAGGCGCGTCCAGCCGTCTACCGTCACCCGGGTCGGATAGCCGGTGTTCGACCGGTTGACGACCATCCAGATGTGATCGGCAAAGCGGCCCGTGATGTTTTCCTTCGACGCAAGGCCGCGAATTGTGGCCGTCGGATCGCCGAGCGCGACCCGGTGCTTGTAGTACCAGGCGACAAACAGCGCCTTGCCATACCGATCGAGGCCGAACGGGCGTCCGCCTTCCCCTGACACCACGCGAAATCCCTTCGTGGCGTAGAGGTCGTCGATGCGGCTCAACGCCGACAGCTCCAGGCCGGTCTTGCCGGTATCGTCGTAGAACTCCAGCGGCCCTGCCCCGACGACCGCGTGATCGGCCACCAGCTTCGCGGCTTCGAGATATCGCTCGAGGCTGGTGTCCTCCACGAACTGCACATCGCCGAAGTTCGTGAAGCCCTCGCCGCCGACCGAGTCGCTCGACGCATCGACGCCGACCTTGACGTCGATGCCGATCAGATCGCGAACCGCATAGGCGTACTCGGCGCTGGTCAGCCGGCGTACCGTGACCCGTCCAGGGTCGCCGGCGTGCTCGGCCTCGTACTTGCTCAGCGTGGCCCGGATCCACGCCGCCGTCGCCGTGCGTTCGTCGTCGGTCGGGAACCGCTCCGCCTCGTCCTTCGGCGGCATCGTACGGCTCTCCAACATTTCCGCGACCTTGTCCCAGTCGTCCCAATACGCGCCGGCGGAAGACTGCGCGGACTGTCGAATGAGGCGTTCGATGCTGACGCCCCCCTTGCGCTTGGAGCCGCCGTGGCATTCGAAGCAATACTTCTGGAAGGTCTCGGGGGGCTGAGAGGAGGTCTGCAGCGCGTTCGTCGGCTCGCGCACGGGATGGGGCGCCGGGGCCTGCGCCGACAGCACGGAGCCCGCCGACACGAGTGCAACGCAAAAGCCGAGGCGTGTCATAGGACTCCAGGCAGCCAGACCGGATGGGCAGGACGAATTGTACCTGCCCGGTCCCCGAGTGTCCAGCCGTCGTTGGCGGCCGTGTGATGCCGGTGGCGGTCAGGTTCGACCCATTCCCGCGGCGCCGGGCGTACGAACGCAGAATCCCGTAGAATTGGGCCGGGGCCGCTGCCGCGACGTCCTGTCGATCGGGCAGTGAATCCCTGACGAGACGCTTGGGCTTTTTAGGGGGGAACCCGCATGACATTCCGTTCGGTCACGATCGGTATCGCGCTCGCCGTCGCCATCGCGGCGCCGGACACGTTGCACGCACAAGCTCCAACGACTGCCGCGCAGGCCAGCAAGCCGGTGCCCGGACAGCGTGGCCGCGGAACGCCTCAGCGCGGAGCGCCCGGTCTGACGGCCGCGGCAAGGGCACGGCTCAGGGCGCCCGCACGACTGAAGGAGGTCGCACCGCCGACTTACAGCGCGCGCTTTGACACGAGCGCTGGCGCGTTCGTCGTCCTGGTGCATCGTGATTGGGCGCCACAAGGGGCTGACCGTTTCTACAATCTCGTCAAGAACGGCTATTACGATGGCACGCGCTTCTTCCGCGTGCTGCCGAACTTCATGGTGCAGTTCGGCATCAACGGCGATCCCGCCATCCAGTCAGCCTGGCGCGACGCGAACATCACCGATGATCCCGTGAAGGAGAGCAACAAGCGCGGCTATATCACGTTCGCCACAGCCGGACCCGGAACACGGACGACCCAGGTGTTCATCAATTTCAAGAACAACGCCCGGCTCGACGCGGATGGCTTCGCGCCATTCGGCGAGGTCGTGTCCGGCATGGACGTCGTCGACAAGATCAACGCGGAGCACCGCGACCAGCCGGATCAGGGAAGGCTTCAGGCGCAGGGCAACGCCTATCTCGCGCGCGCATTTCCGAAGCTCGATTACGTCAGGAAGGCCACGATCGCGAAGTAGGAGGGACCGCACGCTCTCCTGAAGCTGCACCTCTGCGCCGTGCGGCCGCGGCCACTCGCGGGCGCCAGGCTCCCGATCCGCGTGGCAGGTTTCGTTCCCGGCGGCAGCTCGTCCCGGATCTCGCCACATCCCATGGGCATCTCGTCACATAACCGTGCATGACCATCACATAGCCCGCCGAGACGGAAGCGGCGTCCGTAGGATGGAGAGGCAACGCGCTGTTGTTTTCTTCAAGGAGTGGTCCTATGCGATTTCGTACTACTGCCAGCGTCCTGGTGGCCCTGCTGGCAGTCATTGCCACGAGTGCGGCCACCGCACAGGAACGGTTCGGCGGCCTCACCGGCATCGTGACGGATTCGAGCCAGGCGCCCGTTCCGGGCGTGACGATCACGGCAACCAACAAGCAGACCGGAGCGGCGCGCGTCACGGTGACGGGCGCCGACGGGGCCTACCGCATTCCTGATCTGGAGCCCGGCCGTTACACGATTACCGCCGAGCTGCAGGGATTCCAGAAAGTCCAGGATTCCCGTGCAGATGAACGGACGCGGCGACATGGGCCGGACACCAGCCCTGACCCGGACCGATCTGCTCGTCTCCCACGAGCTGGGCGTGATGGGCGGGAAGCGGGTGCGGTTCGAGCTCAATGTGATCAACCTGTTCAATCAGAAAACGGCCACGCACATCTTCAACTCGCTCAATAAGGGTGCGGGCCTGGCCCGGGCCGACTCGGCGATCGATCTGTCGCACACCGACCTCGCCCGCGGCTACGACTACAACGCGCTGATTCTCGCGTCGCCATCCGCGCGAGGGCGCTTGATCCTCGCTACGGCAAGCCGGATCTCTGGCAGGTCGGAACGCAGGGACAGTTCAGCATCAAGTACCTCTTCTAACCATTCAGCGCGAGGGCGCTGAAATCTGCGATGGGGGGGAGCGAGCTCCCTCCCATTTTTCACCTGTCGGTCTACCGCGTCGTCAGATCGAACGAGCCAAGTAAAGTCGGGTTGGACGGCCAGGGCTCGGATCGGGTAGGTTGCAGGAGTGAAGTGGTTTGGCGTTTGCTTGCTAGCGCTGCTCTCGGCTTGCCAAGAGGAGCCCGGCGTCCTTTGCGACC
>JANNHC010000509.1:0-7678 GCA_031404215.1 Acidobacteriota bacterium | reverse complement strand
GAAGGCGGCGCGGGCCGGGACTGGTCGTATGGCTTCTCGGCGCACTATCCGAACGACAGGTTCAACGCCCAGGTGGCGTTTCGGGAGATTCAGGAGAACTTCAGGCCAGCGCTTGGTTTCGTCCAGCGCGACAACGTCCGCATGCTCCGAATGGCCGCCAGCTACAATCCGCGGCCGAAGGATTTCCTGAACGTCCAGCAGATGTTCCACGACATCTATTTCACGCGCTTCACGCGGCTGGACAACGGCCAGGTCGAGAGTTGGGACCTGTATGTGACGCTCCTCGACTGGCACCTGAGCTCCGGGGACAATCTCCACGGGATGTTCGACTTCAACCCCACGTACGAGCGGCTCTTCGAGCGGTTCGAGATCTCGCCTGGCGTCCACCTGCTGCCGGGCGAGTACCGTTTCACCCGTTTCAGGAGCAATCTGCTGTCGACGGCCGCGAAGCGGCGGCTGTCGGGCAGCATCAATCTGACGTATGGCACCTACTGGTCGGGGAAGGCCGAGCAGGTGACGACGAGCCTCACCTACAAGCTCCCGCCACGGTTCACGATTGGCGTGAGTACGAACCAGACGTTTGCGCGGCTACCGGAAGGTCGCTTCATCGCCCGCATCTTCACGTCCAGCGTGAGCTACGCGGCGTCCCCGTCGCTGTCGCTGTCGAATCTGGTTCAGTTCGACAACCGGTCCAGGAACCTTGGCTGGCAGGGTCGCGTCCGCTGGACACTGCAACCCGGCAACGACCTGTTCTTCGCATTCAACCAGGGGTGGATCCAGGAGGATGGCGGCGACAGCCTTCGTTTCAGGACGCGGGACAGCAAGGTCTCCGCGAAGTTTCAGTACTCGTTTCGCTTCTAGCCATGCTGTGAAAGTTGTCCGGACTGGTGAGTCCAGGCTGGACCAATGGTTTCAACGATTTACAGCTCCACGCCTCAACAGCCCAAAAGGGGCGACATCGCGAAATCAGGCCGAGAATCCGATCTCACGTGCGGCTCCGCGACCATCGGAACGACAGGCAACCCGACTGCACGAAGTGACGCACTGTAGCCCTGGTTGTGTCAAACCGATAAGTCATGGGTCCGGGGCTACGCTCCATGAAGATCCTCTATATTGCAAACGATCGACGCGCCGGGGAGCTCGCCGCTTTCGTCCTCAAAACCGTTGCGCCGGACGTCGCTGTTACCTGGGCGGCAAGCATGGCAGACGCGCGGCAGTGGATCGACGAAAACCGTGATGCCGCCACGCTCATCGTTGAAGTCGAATCTGACCCTTCGAGCTGCGAATCGTTTGTCAGCCATGTGCGCGGCCTCGGTGTGAGGGCCCCGGTCATTGTCGTTTCGGTGAAAGATCCCGCTCCTCCGCTGATGGCCCTCAAGGCGGTCGCCGACGAAGTTGTCACGAAAGTCCCGTCGTTCCTCCACGACCTGCCCGATATCGTCAGGCGCACTCTCCAGACCCCCCGACCGGCGGCCCGGCCTGCGCGGCGGCGCGTGCGGCTTCTGTATGTCGGCGATGCCGCACTCGCGCGGGAGTGCCTCGGAAGGCCGGGAGGGTCGATCGACGTCGTCGGGGCCGTGCCCGGCCTGAACGGGAAGTTCGAGGCCCTTCCAGCCGACGTTCGACCCGGGGTGCCGCTTCCGTTCGAGATCGTGCTGATCGAGCACGGCCATCCGGGTGTGGAGACCCTTGCGATTCTGAAAGACCTGGGATCCCGAAAGCTCCAGGTGCCGATCGTGATCGTGGCCGACTGGGACGAAGAACTCGCGGTGCTGGCGCTCAAGCTGGGTGCGAGTGACTACGTCGTCAAGTCCAAGGCGTCGTTCCGAGCGGTCTATTTCAGGCTCAATCAGTTGATCGCCCACTCGGCGCTCCTCAACGAACAATCCAGGCTCCGTGATGTGCACGCAGCTACGGTCGACCAGGAGCGCGCCAATCGCGACGATCACGTACGAAGATTGGCGGAGTTCCAAAGCGCGCGAGAGACCGCCGAGCACCGTCTAAACGAAGCTGGCGCCGCGGTCAAGCAGGCGCGCCAGGCTCGTCTTGCGGATGCTGTCGTGGCGGCCGAGGAACACGTCCGGCGCGAGTGCGACTTCGCCGCGAGGCTCGCAGAGGCCACGGCGGCCACGCAGAGGCTCGACCAGCAGCTTGCCGAGCGAGACGCGGCGCTCCGACACGCCGAGCGGCGCGCAACGGCGAAGCAACAGATTGCGTCGCAAGACTTCGCCAGGCGCCAGACCGAACTGGAGGCAGCACTCAGAGAGGAACTGGCCCGGCGCCGCGCTCTCGAAACGAAGCTACAAGACGCGGACGAGCGCGCGGCGGCCGAGGAGCACGCCGCGCGACAGCAGGCGACGGAGCGACAGGCCGCGGTCGAAGCCGATCTCGCCAGGGAAACTGCGAACCGCGAGGCCCTCCGGCAGCAACTTGCCGACGTGAAGCTCGCGTTCCAGCGCACCGAAGAGCGTCACGCATCGGAGGCGGCAACAGCAGCCGCGCGCTTCGCGGAGCACCAGGCGCGATCCGACCGACGCTCGTCTGAAGCCGCCGCGACGCTGGATGTGCTTCAGGCTAGACTCGTTGCCACCGAAGCGGCGCTTCAGGCTGCCAGCCAACGCCACGCCTCGGAGATGGCGGCAGCAGCCGCGTACCTTGCGGATCATCAGCAGCAAGCGGAAACCTGGCTGGCGGAAGCCGCCGCCGCCGCCCATACGATGGAGGCCAGGCTCGTCGACAGAGCCGCGGCGCTCACACGCGCCGAACAGCAGGCGGCCGTCGATCGCCAAACGGCCACAGAGCACGCATCGCAGCGACAGGCGGAATTCGACGCTCAGCTCGCGGAAGAAGTGGCCAGGCGTGAGACGTTCGGGGAGCAGCTGCGGGCCAGCGAATCGGCGCTGCAACGCGCCGAACAGCAGCACGCATCGGAGATGGGCCGTGCGGCGGCGCGACTCATCGAGAGTCAGGAACTGGCCGATGCCCAGTTGGTGCGGGCGGCAGCCGCCAGCGATGCGTTCGAGCGCAAACTGGCCGACTCAGCCGAGGCGCTCGCGCACGTCGAGCAGCGGGCCTCAGTCGAGCGACAAACCGCGTTCGCGGAGGCCGCGCAGCGTCAGGCGATGTTCGAGACCGAGCTCACGCGGGAGGTGAGCAACCGGCAGGCCCTCGAAGAGGCGTTGGCCGCCGCCGAGGCTGCGCGTCAGCACGCCGACGAGCAGCGCACGTCGCAGGTGAGGGCCGCCGCCGCGCAGCTTGCCGTGCACCGGAAAGAGGCCGAGGCACAGATGGCGCAGGTTGCCGCGGACGCCGCGGCGGCGCTCCAGACCGCCGAACGGCACGCTGCCGCCGAGCGACAGGCAGCGGCCGAGCAGGCGGTCCAATGCCAGGCAGCGTTCGAGACGGAGCTCAGTCAGGAAATCGCTCGGCGTCAGGCGGTTGAGGCGAAGTTCGCCGAGGCCCGCGCGGCGTCAGAGCAGGCGCAGGTCCGCTTCCTGGACGAGATCGCCGGGATGCGTCAACGCTCCCGTGAGCACGAGACCCGCCTCGAAGCACGCGCTGCGGAAGAACGAGCCGAATGGGAGCGCACGCGGGTCGAGGCGCAGGAACGGATCCGACATCTTCAGATGGAAGGCGACCTCGCTCGCCAGGCGCTCGTCGGGACCGAGGAGCGGATCCAGCAACTGGAAAGCGCGCACAAGGACGAACAAGCAAACCTCGAGCGCGCGCGGATGGCGATTGAGTCCGATCTGGCGCGCCAACGCGAGGAATACACGGCGCTTCATCAGATTCTCGACCAGACCCGAGCGATCGCCCAGGAGACGCTGGAACGACTTTCCCAGGATCGCGCCACCGAGCGCGCCAGACTCGAAGCGCTCGTCGCCGAACGCGATACCCAGCTGCACGAGCAGGCGGCGCGCAAACTGGCATCAGACGAGGCGGCCGCAACGACGGTGGCCGACCTCGAACATCGCCTTCACGTGACGCTCGCAGCCCGTGATCGGGACAGCCGCGCCATCGCGCAACTGCACGAGCAGCTCGAGGCCGTAGGCGAGGGGCTCGAGGCGACGAGACGCCAGCGTGAAGTCCTGAGGGCGGAGGCCGACCGCGTGCCGCAGCTCCAGAAGCAGATTGATAGCATTCGAGCGGAGAATCGACGCCAGTTCGATCGCACTCCTGTGAGCATGTGCCGCTGCAGTCGGGACGGTGCGATTACACAGGTGAGCCATGCCCTGGCCAGCTTGCTCGGCTACGCCAGGCCCGAGGAGGTGCAGAAGCTCGATTTCGCTGGCACCGTATTCGAGTCTGGCGATGAGTTGCAATGGATCGTCGACCGATGCCTCCGATCCCGCTCAACAGAATCGGTCGAAACCACATGGAGGAAAAAGGACGGCAGCCGCATCGTTGTGCGCGTGAAGGCTGTCGCGACCACCGCTGATTCGATCGATCTCGTGGCCGAGGAAATCACGCGTGTCCGCGTGCTCGAAGAAAAGCTGCGCAACTCTCAGCGCATGGAAGCTGTCGGGCGTTACGGGTCCGAGGTCGCGGTCACGTGCCACACCCTGCTCAGGCACGTCAAGCAGGAAGGGCAGCAATGGCTGGCCCGGATGGAAAGTGACACGGCGCGGTATCAGGGTGAATTGCTGCTCGATGATGTGACCCGCGCCGCGGGGTTCCTGGGGCAGCTCGCGGCCTACGGTAACGAGCAGAAGAACGTGCCCGACCTGGTGGACGTGAACAAGGTGCTGCGAGACATGGGGCCGGTATTGAAGCGGGTGGCCGGTGACAACATCGAGCTCGTCCTGCCAAAGGCCTCGACACCGCTCAATCTGGACGTCGAGGCGGCGCGCGTCGAACGGATGCTCGTCAACGTCGCGGCCTACGGACGCGAGCGGATGCCACTCGGTGGCCGGCTGATGATTGAGGTCGCCTCGGTCGTGGTGGATCGCACGTTCGTTGCGAAATACCCCAACGTCCGGCCCGGCGCTCACGTTCTGCTCACAGTGAATGAAGTGAGAGGCGCAGAGCGCCCGGACTTCTCAGCCGCGGTGCGTACCCAGGCACCTGGCGCAAGCGCCACCGCATTCGCATCGGACAACCCGGGCGTGGACCTCGGGGCACTGCAGGCGCTCGTCAGCGACTGCGGCGGCCACTTGTGGATGATGGCGGAACCGCCGGGCGACATGGTGCTGAAAATCCATCTGCCACGTCGAGTGCTGGACCGTCCCGACCCGCGTGCACCGGCGAAGCCACCCGGCCGTTCGCGTTGGATCAACCGGGCGTTCAGCGCCCGGCACTAGGACTGTCGCGCCGCGTGACTGACGGCCGCGTCCCACCGCGGCAATGGACTGAATGCCGTTCGAGGCGGCCAGCGCAGGGAACGGTTCAATCGTTCCGCGATGTCTCGCCTGTTCTACGCCGAAGGATGATCGTGCACACGGTCAGGATCAAGGGCCGCCGATGAAACCCGTGACGTCAGCGGGCGGCTGGAAAGCGATCCGCTACACGTTCCGGAGCGCGAACCAGGTCGGTTGGCTGCGGCTGTGGCGCGCGATGCGCGGCAAGAACGCCTGTAAAACCTGCGCGCTGGGCATGGGTGGCCAGATGGGCGGCATGGTCAACGAGGCGGGGCATTTCCCCGAAGTCTGCAAGAAGTCGCTGCAAGCGATGGTCTCCGACATGCGGGACCGGATCTCGCCAGAGTTCTTCGCCCGTTATTCCATCGCACACCTCCGAACCCTCTCGCCTCGCGAACTGGAATCCTGCGGCCGGCTCGTCGACCCCATCTACGCCGGGCCGGGGGAGACGCATTTCCGTGTCGTCGCCTGGGACGAAGCGCTCGGCCGGTTCGCCGCACAGCTGAAGGCGAGCGGCCCGGGGCGCAGTTTCTTTTATGCCAGCGGCCGGTCGTCGAACGAAGCGGGATTCCTGCTGCAGCTCTTTGCGCGGGCGTTCGGGACGAACGACGTCAACAACTGCTCCTACTACTGCCATCAGGCGAGTAGTGTCGGTCTGTCGGCAAGTCTCGGCACCGGCACGGCCACCGTGCAGCTCGAGGACGTCGAGCGGAGTGATCTGTTCGTGCTCATCGGCGGCAATCCCGCGTCGAACCATCCACGGCTGCTTCGCAGCCTGATGGCGATGCGCCGCCGCGGCGGCCGCGTCATCGTCATCAATCCGTCGAAAGAAGTTGGTCTGGTCAACTTCCGGGTGCCAAGCGATCCATGGAGTCTGCTGTTCGGAACCCCCATCGCCAGCCTGTACGTCCAGCCGCACATCGGTGGCGACATCGCGCTGCTCGCGGGAGTTGCCAAACACGTGCTGGAGAAGGACGGTCACGATCGGGCGTTCGTCGATCAGCACACGGAGGGGTTCACGGAGTTCAGGCGGCGGATCGAATCAACCGCCTGGATCGACATCGAGGCCGGCGCGGGCGTGCCCCGGGCGACCGTCGCCAGCGTCGCCGAGATGTACATGTCGGCCAGCCACGCGGTGATCGGATGGACGATGGGCATCACCCACCATCTCCACGGGGTCGAGAACGTGCAGATGATTGCCAACCTCGCCCTGCTGCGGGGAATGATCGGCCGGCCCAACGCCGGCCTGATGCCGATCCGAGGGCACAGTAATGTGCAAGGCGTGGGGTCGGTCGGCGTGACGCCTCAACTCAAGCAGGAAATCCTGACGCGCTTCGAGCAGCGTCTCGGTCTGCGGCCTCCCGAGACGCGCGGAATGGACACGATGGCCTGCATGGAGGCCTGCGGTCGGGGTCAGATGCAGGCGGCCCTGTGCCTGGGCGGGAACCTGTTCGGCAGCAATCCGGACTCGAAATTTTCCAGTCAGGCGCTCGGTAAGCTGGACCTGATCGCGTATCTCTCGACCTCACTCAACACCGGACACGCGTGGGGAACCGCGAAGGAAACACTGGTGCTCCCGGTACTGCCCCGCGACGAAGAGCCCCAGGCGACCACGCAGGAATCAATGTTCAGCTACGTTCGGCTGAGCGACGGCGGCGCGGCCCGCTACCTCGGACCACGAAGCGAAGTCTCGGTGCTGGCCGCGCTCGGCCGCCGCGTGCTCGGCGACGACGGTCCCGTCAACTGGAGCGACCTCGAAAGCCATCAGCGCATCCGCAGCCTGATCGCCGATCTGATCCCAGGCTTCGAGCCGATGGCCCACATCGACCGCACCCGCGGCGAGTTCTACATCGCCGGCCGCCGCCTGAACACACCACGGTTCCCGACCTCCTCTGGCAAGGCGAGGTTTCATGCGATTGGACTGCCGTTGGCGCCCGCGGCCGAAGGGAGCCAGCTGCGTCTGATGACGGTGCGGTCCGAGGGGCAATTCAACACGGTCGTGTATGAGGAGGAAGACATCTATCGAGGCCAGGAACGGCGTGACGTCATCCTGATGAATCCGCGGGACATGCAGCGCCTGGGGCTGACACGCGATCAGCGGGTCACCGTCCGCAGCCCGGTAGGAGCATTGCGCGGGCAGCTCGTGCGGCCGTACGACGTTCGCCAGGGCAATGCAGTGATGTACTACCCCGAGGCGAACGTGCTCGTGCCCCGGGACGTTGATCCACGTTCCCAAACCCCCGCCTTCAAATCGGTGCTCGTCGAAGTGATGCCCGAATCTCAGTCAGCTGCGGGCGGTGTGTCGCTGCCTCTGGTTGAAT
>JANNHC010000508.1:0-2106 GCA_031404215.1 Acidobacteriota bacterium | reverse complement strand
AATGCGGAGACGTGCGATCGAGGGCGCGCTCGTTTGCGCGGTCGTCTGCGCAGTGGCCTTCGCGCCGAGTGCCGTGCCCATGAACGCCACGAAGAGCAGCGGTAGCGCGCCGCGAAGGGTAACCTAACAAGGTCGTTGAATTCAAGGACGGCCGGGAAGTCGTCCGCTACACGAACAGCCTGCCGGGGAAATAGGACCCGGTACCCTTCCTCACCAGAGCGCCTTCACTCCGAACTGCAGTTGCCGCGGCGTGTTGGCCTGCGCGTTGACGACGCCGAACGAGGTGGACGTCACGCTCGTGTTCGGCGATCCGAACTGCACCCGGTTCAGCGCGTTGAAGACCTCGATGCGCGCCTGCAGCCGCAACCGTCCTGGGAGCGCGAAGTGCTTGAACAGCGACAAGTCGAGGTTGCGCACCCGGTCGGTCCGAAGCAGCGGGAATGTCGCGCCGGCATTGCCGAATGTAAACGCCCCGGGCTGGCTGAACACGCTGGTATCGAACCAGCGCAACAGCCGGTCCTCGGCGTCTCCGTCCAGCCGAGGGTCCTGCCCATTCCAGTTCGCCCGGGTCACCGGGTTGAAGAGGCCCGCGGTGTTGCTCGCGGTGATAGTCAGCGGCGTGCCGCTCTGCACCGTCACGATCCCGTTGATCTGCCAGCCGCCGATCACGGCGTCGATCACGGCCGGCGTGGATCCACCGAGCCGCCGTCCGCGGCCGAAAGGCACTTCGTATAACGCGCTCAGGACGAGCCGGTGCGGGATGTCGTACGAGGCGACCGAACGACTCGCCGCGATGTCGTAACTGTTCTGGTGCGACTCACCCTCCTCGATGACTTTCGACCACACATACGAGCCCGCGACCATCAGGCCGCGGCTCATCCGCCGGTTCACGCTCAGCTGCATCGCGTGGTAAATCGATGTCGCGCCTGTCGCCTGCAGCGGGATGATGTCGGTGAACTGCGGATATGGCCTGAGCAGCTGCGCCCGGCTTACCTGCGGCGCGACGAGCACGCCGTTGTTGACGATTCCGTAGAACGGGTTCGGCACGAGCTGGTTGAGGGCGGATCCAAGCGCCAGATGCTGGGGGCCGAGCTGGTTGATGTTCAGGCCGCTTTCGCTGTTGGTCTGCAGGTCGTGGCCCTTGGTACCGACGTAGGCGATCTCCACGCCGGTCTGCCCGGGAAGCTCGCGCTGAATCGTCAGGTGCCACTGCTGGTTCCAGGGGGTCAGGCTTCGATCTCGCAGCGGCGCCTGCAGGGTCGACCCGACCGCGGTGAGCAATCCGTCCGCCGAGCCAGGCGAGGCCCTGAACCCGGCGGGATACGGATCGCGGAGCAGGCGGAACGGCGTGATGCCATCGAGCGTCGAGACCCAGATGTTCTCGGTGCGGAATCCGAACGGTCCGACCGTCCCGTTCGCCTGCTGGTACGACGGGCCGTAGACGTGCGCATAGCCCGATCGCAGCACGGTCTTCTCGTTGATCTGGAACGCGCCGCCGAACCTCGGCGAGATGTTGTCTCTATCCGGGTCGAACTGGGAGCGGCCGGCATCCCCTTCGCCGACAAAGACAAGACCACCGCGCAGATCGGGAAACTGGGGAACGAGGCTCGCGAGCGGTGAACGGGCAGCCGGATCGAAGTAGTTCATCCGGTTGTACCGCTCCGT
This sequence comes from Acidobacteriota bacterium, assembly GCA_031404215.1. GTDB lineage: Bacteria > Acidobacteriota > Vicinamibacteria > Vicinamibacterales > 2-12-FULL-66-21 > JALZOC01. Next base: position 441 of record JANNHC010000508.1, on the reverse strand, counting down.
CCGCGGCGTTTCATAGTCGTAGCGCAGCCCGAGGTTCAACGTAAGCCGGTCCGTCACGCGCCAGTCGTCCTGAATGTACGGGCCGACGTAGAAGTTCTGGGAGGCGACGTTCTTCCAGTTCTGGATCAGGACGTTGTTTGGCGTGCCGGTGCCGAGCAGGAGCGACGCGATGCTGTTGCCAGCGGTGCTGCTGGCGGCGTTGGGATTGGGCCCCTGGGTGAAGCCGGGCGAAAAGTTGAACGTCCCGGCCGCGCGCGCCTCCCACACGTTGACCCGAATCATGCGCGCGTCGATCCCCGTCTTGAGCGTGTGCCGCGACGTGGTCTTCGTGAAGCTCGCCAGCACCGGATAGCTCATGAACGCGTTGTAGCGGTGGTCGTTGCCGCCCAGCGAGACGTAGGTGCTGGCGCCAACGCCAGGGAACATCATCCGATCGACGGC
>JANNHC010000507.1:0-8590 GCA_031404215.1 Acidobacteriota bacterium | reverse complement strand
GGGGACCATCGGACCCTCGTGCCGTTTGCCTGGTCGGCGGTGGCCTTGAACGTGACCGCCTTCCTCCTCTTCATCATGCCGGCCACCAGGCAGAACCCGATCACTCTCAACATCGGGTGCCTGGCGACATATGCCGGCGGTTACATCGAAAAGGGCATGGGGCTCATCATTCCAGGATTCACGCCCGACACACTGGGAGAGATCTACCAGTACTACCCGACGATGACGGAGTTGCGTGTTTCCGCCGGGGTGTTCGCCATCGGGTTCCTCGTCTTCACGCTCATGCTCAAGGTCGCGGTCCCGATTTTACTCGGCGAGTTCCAGCGCGAGCCGGGCATGAACGCGGCGGGGGCGCAGCCGCGGCCGCTCCAGCCCGCCACGGCCCGGACGAGCACGTCGTAAGGGTTCGCATACGGCGAGGTGCTGCGTCAGGATCGCCCCGGTCCCCGGCAACGGGGGCCGGTGCCCAAGGAGGTCGCCTGTGCGAGTGCTGGTCGTGGAAGACGAGCATCGGGTAGCGAGTTACATCTGCCAGGCGCTCATCGAAGAGTCGTTCGCCGTGGACCTGGCCCACGACGGTCTGCGTGCGCTCGAGTTGACGGCTGAACACCAGCATGACGCGATTGTGCTGGACCTGATGCTCCCCGGTCTCGACGGCCTGACGGTGTGCCGGCGCGTGCGCGAGGCGCGCGCGAGCACGCCCATCCTGATTCTTTCCGCGCGTGACATGGTGGAGGACCGCGTACGCGGCCTGGATGCAGGCGCCGACGACTATCTCGTGAAGCCGTTCGCCATGGAAGAGCTGCTGGCCCGCGTGCGAGCGCTGCTTCGGCGGCAATCGCGCAACGGGCAGCCGGTGCTCACCGTCGGCGGTCTCCAGCTCGATCCGGCGACGCGCGCGGTGTGTTGCGGCAGTCGCCAGATCGTGCTCACGGCCCGTGAGCACGCGCTCCTCGAGTACCTGATGCGCCGCCCGGGCCTCGTCCATACGCGAACGATGATTGCCGAACACGTGTGGGATTTTCCGTTCGACCACGCCAGCAATGTCGTCGACGTCTACATCAAGCACCTCAGAGACAAGATCGACACGAAAGGACGTTTGAGCTTCATCCGGGCTGTGCGCGGGGTAGGCTATGTTCTCAGCGATCCGGAGTCGCCTGCGTCTTCATAGCGTTCGCGCAAGGTTGACATTCTGGTACCTGCTCACGCTCGGCGCCAGTCTGTTGGCTTTCGCGGTCTTCGTCTTCGCCATGCGCGCGGACTCGCTGTACCGCGAGATGGACGCCGGCCTGCAAGTGCGCCTCCACGAGCTCTCGACCGATCTGCGATCGCCGCTCTTCGCATTTGACGTGGGCGGCGATCTGGCGGCCAGCGAGCGTGCTCGCCGGTCCGAGGTGCTCGTCCGCGAGGTCCCGGGGGCGCTGCTGTTTCGCTCCCCCTCGTTTCCCGACGTCGGGTGGGCCGGGGAGTCCAGCCTCGCGCTCGCCGCGCGAGAGGGCCCTCCGGTGATCACCGTGACCGACCGCACGGGCGCTCCGGTGCGAGTGGCCACGCTCCGGTTCGATCGCCCTGGCGCGAGCACTCTGGCCCTGCAGCTCGCCACGCCGATTCAACCGATCTACGACACCCTCAGAGGATTCGGTGGCGCGATGTTGCTCGGCATCGCGGTCGTGCTCGTCGTGGCAAGTTATGGCTCCGGCATGACGGCGCGGCGGGCGCTGGCGCCGGTGGACGCGATCGTCGCGCGCGCCCGGCACATCCAGGCCGGCCGGCTCGGCGAGCGGCTCGACGTGCATGCCGGCAGCGCCGAGCTGGATCGCCTCGTCGCGACGCTCAACGACATGCTCGATCGCATCGAGGCCGCGATGCGGACGGCCAGGCGGTTCGCCGCGGATGCGTCACATGAGCTGCAGACACCGCTTGCCGCCATGCGCGGCATCGTCGAGGCGAGCCTGCGCCACCCGCAGCGTGCGGGCGACGACCCGCATGCGGCCGAGGAGTTGCTGGCCGAGATCGAGCGCTGTTCCACGCTGGTGCGGGATCTGCGGCTGCTCGCACTCGCCGAGGCCGGTCAGGTCGTCGCCGCCCCGGAACGAGTGGACGTCTCGACCGTGACCGCCGAGTGCAGCGAGATTGCGCGCGCGATCGCCGAACCCCGCCAGATCGAGATCGAGACCGAGTTCGACGCCTATCCGATGATCATGGGCAGCGCCCTCCATCTCCGCCGGGTCATTCTCAATCTCGCCGACAACGCCATCCGCTACTCGCCACCCTCATCGACCGTGCGCATCTCGGTCACGCAAGTGGCTCGCCAGGCGGCCATCACGGTCAGCGATCATGGCTGCGGCATCGGACCGGCCGACCTGCCGCACATCTTCGAGCCCTTCTACCGGGCCGACCCGGCGCGCGCCAGAGACACGGGCGGCACTGGGCTCGGCCTGGCGATCGCGGAGCAGATCGTCCGGGCGCATGGGGGCCAGATCAGCGTCTCGAGCGCGCTGGGCGGTGGCTCGACGTTCACCGTGCACCTGCCGGCGGCGCCCGCGGCCTGAGTTCAATTAAAACGTTTTCACCGGACTTTCATCACCGCTTCATTTGCGTAGCGCAGAGTGGCGGCATGAGGCGCTGGGGCAAGTTCCTCGCGTTCGCCATCGTGGTGGTCGCAGCCGGGCGCGCATACGGCCGGCTACCCGAGCCGAAGACCGTCCGCGCCGTCAAACCGCCAGCCCCAGTCACGGCGGAAGCGCGCGGTCGAATTGTCTACGAGCGCTACGGCTGCCGGATGTGTCATGGCGGCGATGGCCAGGGCGGCTTCTCGAATCCCAATGCAGAGACCGACAACCAGGTCCCGGGCGTGCTCTTCGTCAAAGAGGGGTACACGACGCAGGAACTGCGCCGGAAGATCCTCGACGGCGTGCTGACCATTGGCAAGGGAGACCCGACAGGAGCCACGCCTGCGTATCGAATGCCAGGCTGGGCGGGCCAGATGACGGACGGAGAGGTGACTGACCTGGTGAGGTATCTCGTGAGCCTGTATCCGAAATCCGCAGACGACAAGTGGCGCTGACCGCGCCGAGGAGACGAACAATGGCACCCCCGTTCAACAGACGCCGGAACACCACGCAGCTATTCCTGCTGGCGTCCGTCTTCGTATCGACGCTGCTGCTGCCGGCGCAAAGCGAGGCGATGCCCGTCTTCGCGCGGCAGTTCGGGGTGAAGTGCTCGACGTGCCACAGCCCGGTTCCGCCGCGTCTCAACAACCTCGGCATCGTCTTCAAGCGCATGGGCTACCGGATGCCAGACGCGGACGACGCTGGACGCTTGATCCTCACGAACAAGCCGAGCCGTTCCGCGTTCGACGACCTCTCGCTGATCGGCGACGTCCGCGGCGTGAGCCAACGCGGCGAACCGTTCGCGTTCATGCTCGACGAGGCTGAAGCGATGGGCGCCGGTTCGCTCAATAACCGGCTCTCATACGCCCTGCAGGCCGCGTACGAAGACGGTGTGGCGGCAGTCGAAGTGTTCGAAGGCCATCTGCTTCTCGGGCGGCCGACGGCCAACGTCACCGCGCGTTTCGGGCTGCTCGCGCCGCTGCTGTGGGACAAAGGGAACACTATACGGCTCACGGTCTCCAGGCCCCTGCTCATCGACAGCCGGGTCCGCGTGGGAGAGTTCTCCGGGTTCCGGTGGCGTCAGAAACAGCCCGGCGCGGAGGTCGGCGTCAATCTGAACCGCCTCGGCGAAGGCGGCGCCCTGCGGAGCACGTTCGTCTCGCTCGGCGTCTTTAACGGCCTCTCGCAGGGAGAAGACGGGCTGTCGTCCGAGGAGAACAACGACTTCAAGGACGTGATGTTCCAGACGACGCACTTGTGGGGCGAGAGCAACACGGTCGGCTTCATGTACTACCGCGGCAAGGCGACCGACATCGGCGCGAGAGCGTTCGACGACCGCATCGAGCGGTGGGCCGTGCTGGGCAATTACCGGCTGCCGACCCAGACAGACTTCGTGGCGGGAGTGGGTTCCGGGCGCGACACGACGACCGACAGCCAGATCGGGCGGGTGAGGAGCCGGGGCTGGTTCCTCGAGGTCGACCAGGCCATCGGCGCGGAGACGGTTGCCGCGCTTCGGTACGACCGTTTCGAGCCGGATCGCGCCGCCGCCACGCGTGACGTCCGCGGGCCGACGCTGTCGGTGACGCACCATCTGTTCGACAACCTGCTGTTGACCGCCGAATACAGCGGCCTCCGAACCGGCGACAAGGATCGGGGGCGCCAGGTGGTGTTTCGCGCCATGGTGATCTATTAACCGGGACGGGAGAGCTGAAATGACCAGAGGGATACTCGTTGCAGCGGTCGGGTTGGCGATGGCGGCGCCCGTGGTGTTCCGGGCGCAGGAGCAGCCGATCGACCCCAGGATTGCCGCGTACGACAAGGGGCCGGCGACGATCGACGTGTCGAAGTACCCGGCCGACATGCAGTCGAGCTACAAGCTGTTCGTGACGCGATGCGCCAAGTGCCATACGCCGGCACGCGCCATCAATTGCGACTTCGCGCTCGACGAGGAGTGGGAGCGGTACGTCAAGCGGATGATGCGCAAGCCGGGCTCCGGTATCAGCCAGGCGGACGGCAAGAAAATCTTCGAGTTCGTGACCTACGACTCGAAGATCCGCAAGAAGGCGCTCTACGAGCGCAAGCTCAAGGAAGCCGGCAAATCGGGATCCTAGCGGGACCATGGTTCGCTGGCTCAGGTTCGCCGCGACGGCTATAGCGGGGGCGCTAGCCTGGGTGCTGCTGCTGCCGGCCGCCCCGCTCTCCCAGCCGCTGGCCTTCAACCACGCCAGGCACCAGACGGTCGCGTGCGCCGTCTGTCACCGCGGGGCGGAAACGTCGGCGCGCGCCGGGATTCCCCAGGGCGACATGTGCATCAAGTGCCACGCCACCGCGCCCGCGGCGGCCGGCGCGGCCGCTCTCTGGCCGGAGCTGGCGCGCGGCCGCCACATCGGCTGGCTGCGCGTCACGCGCGTCCCCGACCACGTGATGTTCTCGCACCGCCGCCACGTCACGCTGGGCGGACTCGCGTGTGAGTCCTGCCACGCGGACATCGGACAGCGGACCGCGCCGCCGCCGCGCGCGCCAATGCGACTGAAGATGGATACCTGTCTGGCGTGCCATCAACGGGAGGGCGCCAGCGCAGACTGCGCGGCGTGTCACCGCTAACCCGATGGCGATCAATCTGACAAGGCGAGACTTTCTCCTCTACGGCGGCGCCGCCGTCGCGGGCGTCACGCTCGGCGAACTCGGGCGCCGCGCGCTGGCGCGCGCCGACGAGCGCGCCGCAACCTGGCACGGGGCCGCACCCGAGCGGTGGGCCACGTCGGTCTGCCGCGCGTGCCCCGCCGCGTGCGGCCTGCGCGTGCGCCTCGTCAATGACGTCCCGGTCAAGCTCGAAGGCAATCCGCTCTGCCCCATCAGCCGTGGTCGACTCTGCGCGAAAGGACAGGCGGCGCTCGAGTCCTATTTCGATCCGGACCGGCTGACGGGTCCAGCGCGTCGGACAGGCACGGGCCGCAACAGCGAATGGAAGCGGATCGAGTGGGACGCCGCGATCACCCTGCTCGCCTCGCGGCTGCAGCCCGGCGCCAGTCCGGGCGGGATTCTGGCGGTCGCGGCCGAAGAGCGCGGCCCGCTGGCCGACGCCTGGACGCGCTTCTGGAAGGCCGCGGGCGCGCGGCTTCTCTGGACGCCGGCCGCGGCCGCGCCCCGCTTGCGCGATGCGTTTGGCTCACTGACCGGTGTTGACGCCGATCCGTTGTTCGATCTGGAACACGCGACCTACGTGCTGTCATTCGGGGCTCCGATTGTCGAGGACTGGCTCTCGCCCGTCTGGACGCAGCGGTCGTACGGACGGTTTCGCCGAGGCTCCCCGCACGAGCGCGGCCGGCTCGTGCAGATCGACGCGCGCCGTTCGATGACCGCAAGAAAAGCGGACGAGTGGTTGGCCGTGCCGGCCGATCGTCAGGCGGCCCTCGCCTATAGCCTCGCCGCGGTGCTCCTACGCGAAGGGCGCACGGCACGTGACACCTTTGGCGCCTCCAGCGGCAATATCTCCGACTTCGAGCGGGAGGTCGTTGCGCGCTACGGGGCCGATGACGTCGCGGCCGTGCCGGGCGTGCCGGTCGTCACCGTGCTGCGTCTTGCGCGGGATCTGGTGGCCACCCCACGCCCGCTCGTCGCGGTCGCGACCGACGCCGATCCGGCGCTCATCGAGGCCGTCATGTCACTCAACGCGCTCGTTGGCGCGCTCGACCGTCCGGGCGGGATGTTCGCCGCGGTGCGGCCGGGGGCGACGAGTGAACCCGATCGAGCACAGACCAGCCAGCAGGACCTGCCGTCGGCTCGCGTCGTCGCGCTGCGGGACGCCTCCGTGCTGCGTTCGCTGTCGACGCCGGCCGCCCTGTTCGAGACCGTGGAACGCGCGGAGTTTGTGGTGAGCTTCTCGCCCTATCTCGACGAGGCCGCCCAAGCCGCCGACCTCCTGATGCCCCTGCACACGCCGCTCGAGAACTGGCACGCCGTGGTTCCACCGGCGGCCATCCGCGGCGAGCAGATCGCGTTGTCCCGGCCCGCCGCCGCCGCGCGACTGGACACACGCGACGGGGGCGCCCTGTTGAAGATGATGGCCACCGCGGCCGGCGGGGATCTCGCGGCGGCGTGTAACTGGAACACAGCCGAGGACCTCGTCAGCGCAGAAGTCGCGCGACTCGGGCATGAACGGCGGGGGACCCCTTACGCGACTCCCTACGAGACGGAGTGGGTCGGGCAGTTGGAACACGGGGGCTGGTGGATACAGGCCACGGCGTCGCCTGAAGCCTTCGCGACGGCCGTCCTCGACTCCGGCGGCTGGCTAGATCCGGCGTTCGAGCCAGGCGAAATCCTGACGACTCTCGAAGCGCGTGGCGGGCCGTCGTTGAGTCTGCCGGTCACCAGTGCGGCGCGCAAAGACGAAGGCGAGCCTTCGCCGCATGGCGAGTATCCGCTCCGCGCGACCGCATTCACGCCGGCCGTGATCGACCTCGTGGGCGGCCAGAATCAACCGTCGCTGTTCGAGTTGCTGGGCCAGCCGGACGGGCTGCCCTGGCGGGTCTGGGTGGAGATGAGCCCGGAAACCGCGCACGCGCTGAACATTCAGCACGGGACCTGGGTGCGGGTGCGCTCGCCCTACGGAACGATTGAAGCCGTGGCGGTCCTGGCCGACGGCGCCGCTCCGGATTGCGTGGCCATCGCCCATGTGCCGTTCATGCCCGGTGGCGGCCGTTGGGCACGCACACCTGAGGCGGATGTGAGGCGGCTCTGGCCGCGCGGGCGGTCGGCCATCGGAACGGTGCCGGCCAACGTCACGCGAGTGTGAGTGACTTATGGCGAGGTGGGGTCTTGTCATCGATCTCGACCGGTGCACGGGGTGCCAGGCGTGTGTCGTCGCCTGCAAACACGAAAACAACGTGCCGTTCTCGACGCCGGAGTCGGCTTCGGAGGGCCGGCTCATGTCCTGGATCCAACTGCTGGCCGTCGAAACCGGCGGGCAGCGCGAGGGCACGCCGATGCCAGTCATGTGTCAACACTGCGATCGCCCACCCTGCATCGACGTTTGTCCGACGAGCGCGACCTACATCAATCCGGAGGGCATCGTCGCGCAGATCTATCCGCGGTGCATTGGGTGCCGATATTGCGCCAACGCGTGTCCCTATGCCGTGAAGGTGTTTAACTGGACGAGCCCGGACTGGCCGGAGTCCATGGCGGCCATGCACAACCCCGACGTGTCCCTCCGCCCGAGCGGGGTGATCGAAAAATGCACGTTTTGCCATCACCGGCTGCAGCAAGCGCGCGAGCGTGTGCGCGCCGAGGGGCGCGAGTTGGCCGCGAATGACTACGTGCCTGCCTGCGTGCAGACGTGCCCCGCCGACGCGATGGTGTTCGGCGATCTTGACGATCCCCACAGCGCGGTGTCGGGGCTCGCCGAGAGCCCGCGCGCATTCCGCTGGATGAACGAAGAGCTCGGCACGCGCCCGAAAGTGATCTACTTGCGAGGGAATGAGTGATGCGGCAGTCCGCAGTTCACGCCGACGCCTTTGACGCCGAGCCGATCATCAACGCCGTATTGACCGTTGGCCCGAGCTTCCGCCGCTGGGCGACGGCGCTCGGCGGGGTGGTCGCGTGGGCGCTGTTCGCATGGATCTGGCAGCTCACCCACGGTCTGGGAGCCACGCACCTCGGTCGGCCGGTGTACTGGGGCCTCTACATCACGAATTTCGTGTTCTTTATCGGCGTGTCTCACGCCGGCACGTTGATCTCGGCGATCTTGCGTATCGTGGACGCCGAGTGGCGGCGGCCGATTACGCGCATGGCCGAGGTCATCACCGTGCTGGTGCTCTTCTTCGGCGTCGGCAACGTGCTGCTGGATCTGGGCCGGCCGGATCGAGCGCTCTTCGTGCTCCTCCATCCGAACTTCTGGTCGCCCTTGCTCTGGGATGTGTTGAGCATTTCCGTGTATCTGACGGCGAGCACGACGTATCTGTACCTTCCGCTCATTCCCG
>JANNHC010000506.1:0-10838 GCA_031404215.1 Acidobacteriota bacterium | reverse complement strand
AGTTCGATGCCGATCGCGCCATTCCCGCTCATCGAGTTGCCGCGAATCGAATTCCGGATCGAGGTCGGGCCCTCTACCCAGACCCCGTTCGCGCCGTTGCCGCGAAACCGGTTCGGCGCGACGGTCGTGCCGATGGTGTTCTGCGACGCGCCGTTCAGCAGATAGACACCCGCTCCGCCATTCGGGAGCGCGGCCGTATCCGTGGCGTTCGGGCCGATCCGGTTGGCAAGCACGGAATTGCCGGTCGCCGTGTCGACGTCGAAGAGCACGCCGCTTTCGGTATTGCCCGAGATCAAGTTGTCCGTGATGACGTTGCTCGCGCCGCGCACGATCACGCCGTTGAAATTGTCGAGCATGGCGGAGCCGGCGAGATCGGTGCCGATGAAGTTGTTCTGCACGGTGTTGCCCGATGACGTGGCCTCGACCAGCACACCGGCGACGCCGTTGGCGGAGATCAGGTTGGAATCGGCGACGCCCGGCCCGCCGATCGCAGCGAGCGTGCTGCCCACCAGCCGAACGCCTGCGCCGAGGTTGCCGTAGTCCAGCGCGCCGCTGGCGTCGGGCCCGAGGAAGTTGCACTCGATGCGGACGCCGGATGATGCGTCGCTCGTGTACGAGTACGTCGGTCTTCTCGAGAAGACCGGGCGCATTGCCGACGCGGAAAAGGCGCTGCGCGATCTGCTCGCGCGGGACCCGCTCGACGCCAACGCGCTGAACTCGCTCGGTTACCTCCTGGCCGATCACGGTCAACGGCTGGACGAGGCCGTAGACCTGGTCCAGCGCGCGTTGAAGATCGAGCCGTCGAATCCGTCCTTCCTCGACAGCCTGGGTTGGGCGTACTTCCGGCAGGGAAAGCTTGACCTTGCGGATGCGCCTTTGACGCAAGCGGCGGGGCAACTGCCGGAGAGTTCCACCGTCCACGACCATCTCGGCGACCTGCGCGTCAGGCAGGAGCGCTATGCCGATGCCGCCGCCGCGTTCGAGCGCTCGCTGGCCGGCGACGGCGAATCGATCGACCGCTCGAAGGTCGAAGGGAAAGCGCGCGATGCCCGATCGCGCGTCAGGCGGTGATGCGGCGCGCCGGGCGCAGAGCCGCGATCGCGTGACGCCACGCCCAGCGCTCGCGCTGCTGATTCTGGCCTTCGCGTGCGCCGCCGCGTCCTGCGCTGCGCCTCGCGTCACGCTGCCGTCGGGCGCCGGCACACCCTTTCCTGGTTTCGTCCCCGCCTATACGCAAGCCACCGCTGACTGCCGCGACATCAAGACGATGAGCGCGTCACTCTCGCTGTCGGGCCGGGCCGGGTCCACGAAACTGTCGGCGCGCATCGACGCGGGGTTTGCCGACTCCTCGCGCCTCCGACTCGAGGGATACCCGCGCGTCCATTTTGGCGGCAAGCCGTTTTTCGTTCTTGTCGCACGGGGAGGCGAGGCCACACTCGTGCTCACGCGCGACGGCCGGGTCCTTCGCGGCGCCGCCCCTTCGGCGATCATGGAAGCGCTCGCGGGCATCGCGCTCGAGCCCGACGAGTTGCGCGCCCTCGTCTCCGGCTGCGCGCTTGGCGCCGGTGAGCCTTCGGCGGGCCGAACGCTCGACAACGGGTGGGCGTCGGTCGACACGGGCGCCACGACCGTGTTTCTCCGACAGATCGACGGACAGTGGCGCGTGTCCGCGGCCCGCCGGGGATCGTTGACGGTCGAGTATTCGGACGGTGCCGGGTCGCGGCCCTCCACCGTGCGCCTCCGTACCACCGCGGCGCCGGGCGTCGCGCCGGCGGACCTCACGCTACGGATCTCGCAGGTGGACATCAACGCGCCGCTCGACGACGCCGTGTTCGACGCGGACGTCCCTCGCGATGCCGCCCCGCTGACGCTCGACGAACTGCGCCGCGCCGGGCCTCTGGGAGGCGCATGACGGCGGGAAGAGTTTCGCGCCGAGGCCGCCGAGATCGCCGAGACCGCCGAGCAAGGCTGCGGTGCGGCGCTGTGCCGACGCCGGCCTTCGGCCGGCTATCAGGAGGTGACGAGATCCGCAGATACAAACAACGGTCGATCCAGAGTTGCTTGTATCTGCGGATCTCGCCACCTCCTGCCGCGCGTTCGCGCGGGTCGGCACAGCGCGGTGGCAGCCGCTTGCTCAATGGTCTTCTCCGCGAACTCTGCGCCTCTCTGCGTGAGATCGCAGGAGATCGGGCGTCGAGGGCAAGGCAAACTGAAATCGTGGCCCACAGGTCATGGCCATGAAGGCGCCCGTCAAGCTCGTCACCCGCGCCCACGCCAAGGTCAATCTGGATCTCCGCGTGCTCGGCACGCGCCCCGACGGCTTTCACGAACTCCGCACGGTCTTTCAGACGATCGAGCTGCACGACACGTTGACCGCGGTGGATCGGCCGGGCCCGTTCGCACTGAAGTGCCGGACCGCCGGCGTGCCACTCGATCACAGCAATCTCGTCTGGCGTGCGGCGGCGGCGTTGTGGAAGGCACTCGGCCGGGCCGGCGACCCACGCGACGCGGCCGTCACGCTCGAGAAGACGATTCCCATGCAGTCGGGCCTTGGGGGTGGCAGCGCCGACGCGGCGGCCGCGCTCGCCGGCCTGGCGCGGCTCTGGGGCGGTGTGCCGATGACGCTGCTTCGCGAGGTGGCGGCCGGGATCGGCGCCGACGTGGCCTTCTGCCTGTCGGGCGGCACGGCGCTCGGGCTCGGGCGCGGCGAAGAGATCTACCCGCTCGTCGATCTCCCCCCGCACTGGATCGTCGTCGTGCGCCCTCCGTTTGGCGTCTCGACCGCCGAGGCGTACTCCTGGTACGACGACGACCGCACGGCCGGCCTCAAGGAACCGCGCGAGCTGCAGATTCTGCCGGTGCCGTGGCCGACGCGCGCCGCGCAGATGATCAACGACCTCGAGCCTCCCGTCGTCCGTCGTCATCCCGAGATCACGGCGCTGAAGGCGGCGTTGCGCGAAGCGGGCGCCGTGGCCTCGGCGATGTCGGGCAGCGGGTCCGCGGTTTTCGGCCTCTTTCGCAGCCGTGCGGCCGCCGCCCGGTGTGTCGGACCGCTGTCGAAGAGTGGCAACAAGGCGATGCTGACCCGCACGTTGACGCGCGCCGAATATGAACGGCGCGCTCGCCCCGTTGCCAAGAGGCCGTAAAACCGGCTAGACTTAACCCTTTGCGGACAAGCCTGGCGGGCCCCTCTGGAAGCTTCGCTTCTCGTGTCGCGACGGAGTCTCCCGGAACAATGGCCCCGCGCGGGACAGCAACGCGAGGCGCGTGGCCAGCCGCGATGGGGCGTGGCCAAGCGGTAAGGCGCGGGACTTTGGCTCCCGTATTCGGAGGTTCGAATCCTCCCGCCCCAACCATATCGGTGTGGATCGTAATGTTCGGCTTGTTCCGGACCTGCCAGCCGGTCCGGCGCGTGCGACTTCAGTGGCGTCCGGCCTGAGCCTGGCGCGGGCGGACCTTTAGCCGGACCTGGGACGATGAATGGCGGCCAGCTGAAACTGTTTTCCGGAAGCGCGCATCCGGCGCTCGCCCAGGAAATCGCGGATTTCCTCGGGGTCTCGATGGGCCACGCGCGGCTGCAGCGGTTTCCGGACACGGAGTGTTCGTTCCAGATCGACGAGAACATCCGCGGCACGGATGTCTTCGTGATCCAGCCCACGTGCGCGGACGTCGACCGCAGCATCATGGAGCTGTGCGTCATGATCGACGCGTTCCGCCGCTCGTCGGCGTCGCGGATCACGGCGGTCATTCCGTATTACGGCTACGCCCGGCAGGACCGCAAGGACAAGCCGCGCGTGCCGATTTCGGCCAAGCTCGTGGCGAACCTGCTGAGCGCGGCCGGAACGAATCGCGTGCTGACCATGGACCTGCACAAGGCGCAGATCCAGGGGTTCTTTGACATTCCGGTCGATCACCTGTTTGCCGCACCGGTGATCATCGACTACTGCTCGCGGCTCGCGCATCCGAACCTGACGATCGTGTCGCCGGACGCAGGGGGCGCCGAGCGTGCCCGGGCGTACGCGAAGCGGCTCGATGCGGACCTGGCCATCATCGACAAGCGGCGCAGCGACGATGGCACGGCGGAAGTGATGAACGTCGTCGGCGATGTCAGGGGACAGACATGCATCATCCAGGACGACATCATCGACACGGCGGGTACGATCGTGAAGGCCGCGCACGCGCTGAAGGCGAACGGCGCCGAGCGGGTGCTTGCCTGCGCGGTCCACGGGGTGCTGTCGGGCCCCGCGATCGACCGACTCGAGCACGCGCCGATTGACCAGGTGATTATCACCAACACGATCCCGTTGAACGGTGATCGCGCGCGGTGCGGCAAGATCAAGGTGCTTTCGGTCGCCCGGCTCCTCGGCCAGGCGATCCGCAGCATCCACGAAGAGACGTCGGTCTCTTCGCTGTTCGTGTAACGGGAAGTCGCCGGGCTCGGGACTGGCACAACGGGCAACTGAAAACCGGACGGAAAACCGAAAACCGGCAACGGAAGACGGCAGTCATTTATGGACGCAACACTACAAGCAGAGAAGCGTGAAGGACGGGGCAAGAACGAAGCTCGGCGGTTGCGCGCGCGGGGGCGGCTCCCCGCCGTGCTGTACGGAGCCGAGAAGGGCAAGGCGGTCGAGATCGCCGTCGACCCGAAGATGCTGCTCAGGATCCTGCACTCGGAATCGGGCGTGAACACCCTCATCGGCCTCCAGCTGGACGGCGGTGCTTCGCGGGTGCTCGTCAAGGAATACCAGCTCGACCCGATCTATCACAAGCTGCTCCACGCGGACTTCTACCAGGTCGCGATGGACAAGATGCTCACGGTCACCGTCCCGGTCGTGCTCAAGGGCGAGGCCAAGGGCGTCAAGCAACAGGGGGGCATCGTCGACTTCGTGAACCGTGAGATCGAGATCGAAGTGCTGCCCGGCGACATTCCGGAGAACATCACCGTGGAGATCAGCGAGCTGATGCTGCACGAGGGTGTTCGCGTGCGCGATCTGCACACGGAGGGCAACAAGTGGAAGGCGACGAGCGATCCCGACATGATGATCGTGCACGTCGTGGCGCCGCGCGCCGAAGAGGCGCCTGCCGCGGTTGAGGCCGTGGCCGCCGCCGGCACAGCCGCTCCGGCCGAGCCCGAAGTGATCAAGAAGGGCAAGACCGACAAGCCCGACGACGAGAAAGAGAAGAAGTAGCGCCCGCGCGCGCGAGCGGGGGTTGTGCCCCGCGAGCATTGAGAAAAGCTGACGGGGCTGCGGATGAAGCTCGTTGTTGGACTCGGTAATCCCGGGCGGAAGTACCACGGGACACGGCACAACGCCGGCTTCGACGTTATCGAACGGCTGGCCGATCGGCATCGGGTCGAATGGGAGTCGGCGCCGGCCGAGGCGCTGATCGCGAAATGGCGGGCGGCCTCGGTGCTGCTGGCCAAGCCGCTCACGTTCATGAACCTGAGCGGCCAGGCAATCGGCGACCTGCTCCGGTTCTACAAGATCGACCTCGCCGATCTGCTTGTCGTGGTCGACGATGTGAACCTGGATTTGGGACGGTTGCGGGCGCGGCCGTCGGGATCGGCCGGGGGGCACAACGGCCTCAAGTCGATTATCGGCTCGCTCGGGACCGAAGAATTTGCACGGCTGCGGGTGGGTGTCGGGCGCGGAGACGCCCGGCGCGATCTCGTGGATCACGTGCTGACAACGTTCGATCCGGACGAACGGACCGACGTCGTCGAGGCGGTTGGCCGCGCTGCGGATGCCGCCGAACTGTTCGTCGCTGAAGGTATTCAGCCGGTGATGAACAGGTTCAACAGGAAAGAAGACGGGGACTAGACAACCTATCTTCTCCTTGTCCGCCGTAGCGCAATGCGCGACGGACCGATTTGGCCCGAGCGTCCGCCGCAGGCGGCGCGACGGGCGGAATGTCCATAAGGAGACACATGAGCACCTCACGACAGTACGAGCTCGTCTACATCGTCACGCCGGAGGCCACCGAGCAGGAGATTGCGGATCTGCACACGCAGATTGAGCAGATCGTCCAGCGGTTCGGCGGCACGTTCGACAAGACCGAAAACTGGGGACGGAAGCGCCTCGCCTACGACATCGGTCATCACCGCGAAGGCAACTACGTCGTCGAGACCATCACCGGCTCGGGAGAGCTGATGAAGGAGATCGGTCGGCGGTTGCGCGTGATCGACCAGGTCATCCGGCATCTGGTCGTCCGCGTGGACGAGGAGCTGCGGGTGGCGCAGCGGACGACCGACGCGCGGAAGACGTTCGTCGCGCGGCGTCGCGTGGCGCGCGGCCTGCCGCCGGAGCGGCAGCCCGGTGAAGGCAAGGGCGACGGCGATTCCCAGGACGACATGGAAGGGTTGGAGGTCCAGCGATGAGGGAAGAACGAGGCGGCGGGGGCGGCGGCCGCGGCGGCGGCCGCGGCGGCGACAAGAAGGAAGGCAAGGCCGGCGAGGCGCCTCGTCGCGGATTCTTCCGCCGGCGCCGCGTGTGCAAGTTCTGCGCGGAGAAGATCGATTACATCAATTACAAGGACGTGCGCTTGCTCGCGCCGTTTCTCCCGGAGCGCGGCAAGATCCAGCCGCGCCGGATTTCGGGTACGTGCGCGCTGCACCAGCGCAAGCTGCAGGTGGCAATCAAGCGCGCCCGACAGCTGGCGCTGATTCCGTACGTCACGGACTAGGACGAAGCCATGGAAGTCATACTCAGAGAGCACGTGGACAACCTCGGCCAGCGCGGCGACGTCGTGAAGGTCGCGGCCGGCTATGCCCGGAACTACCTGCTGCCGCGCAAGCTGGCGCTGGCGGTCAACGACGCGAACAAGCGGCAGATCGAGCGCGAGCGGAAGAACGCCGAAGCGCGCGAGCTCGAGGAGAAGTCGCAGGCCGAAGCGTTCGCGAAGCGCCTGTCCGAGACGGAGATTGCGATCCAGCGGCGGGTCGGCGACAACGACACGTTGTACGGGTCGGTTACGTCGGCCGACATCGCGGCGGCGCTCGCGGCCAAGGGATTCGAGATCGACAAGCGCAAGATCACCCTCGCGGAGCCGCTCAAGGCACTCGGCGAGGTGACGGTGCCGATCAAGATCCATCGCGACGTCACCGCACAGGTGAAGGTGAGCGTCGTCGGCGAGAAGAAATAAACGCCCGCGGCTTCCGCCTTCAGGCGGACGCGTCTTTCTGCTACACTTCGGGGCGCCCCTTCTCGGGGGCGCCCTGTTCTTTTTTCCACGAACTCCTTTGGCTGACCTGGCCGCACCAGCACGCACGCTTCCGCACAGTCTCGACGCGGAGAAATCCGTGCTGGGCGCGATCCTCATTCACAACGACGCGTTCAACTCCGCCGCGGAAGTGATTGATTCGCGGGATTTCTTCCGCGACGCGCACAGGCGGATCTTCGAGCGGATGATCGCGCTCAGCGAGCGAGGGGATGCGATCGACTTCGTGACGCTGAAGGAAGAGCTGTCGCGGGGCGGGGAACTCGAGGAAGTCGGCGGCCCGGCCTACATCGCCTCGCTGGCCGACGGCGTGCCCCGATCGGCGAACGTCGAGTACTACGCGAAGATCGTCAAGGAAAAGGCGACGCTCCGCAACCTCATTCATTCCGCCAACAAGATTCTCGCCGACGCCTACGAGGCCGAGGAAGAGCCGGATCTGCTGCTCGACGAAGCGGAGCGCGCGATCTTCGCGATCGCCGAGGACCGGATCCGGGCCGGATTCGTGCCGCTGCGCGATCTCGTGCAGAGCAGCTTTGCGACCATTGAAAAGCTGCAGCAGCACAAGGGGCTGGTCACCGGCGTGCCGACCGGCTTCGTAGACCTCGACGAAATGACCTCGGGTCTCCAGCCATCAGACCTCATCCTCGTCGCGGCGCGGCCCTCGATGGGCAAGACCAGCTTCGTGCTGAACATCGCGCAGCACGTCGGGACATCGACGGACATGACGGTCGGGTTCTTCAGCCTCGAGATGTCGAAAGAGCAGCTCTTCATGCGCATGCTCACGTCCGAGGCGCGCATCGATGCGCACCGGTTCCGGACGGGCTTCCTGAACGAAAAGGACTACGGCCGCCTGTCCCACGCATTGGGGACGCTCGCGGAAGCGCGCGTGTACATCGACGACACCGCGTCGATCGGCATCCTCGAGATGCGCGCGAAAGCGCGCCGGCTGAAGGCGGAGCACGGTCTGCACCTGCTCATCATCGACTACATCCAGTTGATGCAGGGTCGCGGACGCTTTGAAAGCCGCCAGACGGAGATCGCGTCGATCTCGCGGTCGCTCAAGGGTCTGGCGAAGGAGCTGAGCGTGCCGATCGTGGCGCTGTCACAGTTGTCCCGAGCGCCCGAGACCCGTTCGGATCACCGCCCGCAGCTCTCGGACCTGCGCGAGTCTGGCGCGCTCGAACAGGACGCCGATGTCGTCATGTTCATCTTCCGCGAAGAGCAGTATCGCGATGCCGACGGCAATCCAAACCAGAACGCCGAGGGCACGGCCGAGATCATCATCGGCAAACAGCGCAACGGTCCCGTCGGCACCGCGAAGCTCGCCTTCATCAAGGAACACACGCGGTTCGAAAATCTCGCGCACGGTGCGCGGTGACATCCGCCTCGCGCGTGCAGGCACACGGGACAGGGCAGAGGGCGCCGCGCCCGTGATTCGGCCTACCGTCGCCCGGGTCGATCTGGAGGCCGTCCGCTCAAACTTCCGCACGATTTCCGCCTTCCTGGGTCCGCTGCCGGGATCCGATCGCGATCGCCCGTCCGATTCTCGACACCAGGTCAAATCGAGATCCAACCCCGGGATCATCGCGGTCGTGAAGGCCAACGCGTACGGACACGGCGCGGCGGAAGTGGGCCGTGCGCTCGAACAGGCGGGCGCGGCGATGCTGGCGTGCGCCGACATCGAGGAAGGCATCGTCTTGCGGCGCGCAGGCGTCCGAGTCCCGATCCTCGTGTTTGGCGCGCTGGGCATCAGCGATCTCGACGGCGTGTTTCAGCATTACCTGACGCCGACCATCTCCACGCCCTCGGCGGCGCGGGCGCTGCAGGCCTCGGCCGCCGCGCACGGCACGGTTCTGAAATGTCATCTGAAGATCGATACCGGGATGAACCGGCTCGGCTTCCGGCACGACAACGTCGCGCGGACGCTTCCGGAAGTGGCGGCCAGCCGCAATCTCTCGATCGAGGCGGCCTACACCCACTTCGCGACAGCGGACGAACCGGAGAGCGCCGCCTTCGACGAGCAGCGCGAACGCTTCGAAGCGGTGTGCGCCTCGCTCGAGCGCCTCGGCATCCCGACCCGCCCGCGCCACGCCGCCAACAGCGCGGCGCTCCTGCGCGACGAACGCGTCTGGTACGACTTCGTCCGCCCCGGATTGCTGCTCTACGGCATCGTCCCTCCGCCGCTCGCCGTCACGCTGCCGCTGCGACCTGCCTTGTCACTCCATAGCCGTATCGTCCACGTGAAGGGCCTCCGGCCGGGTGAGGGTACGGGCTACGGGCTCAGGCCCGTCTCCAACCGGCCTTCGACCATTGCGGTTGTGCCGGCCGGATACGCGGACGGCCTCGATCGCCGGCTCGCGGGACGCGGCTATATGCTCGTCCGCGGCCGCCGCGCGCCGATCGTCGGCTCGGTCTGCATGGACATGACGATGATCGACGTGACCGGCACCGACGTTGCTCCTGGAGACGAGGTCGTCATCATCGGACAACAGGGGGATGAATCGCTGGGCGTACGCGAGATCGCCGCCTCGATCGGGACGATTCCCTATGAATTGCTCTGCAGGGTGGGATCGCGCATAGAGCGCGTGTATGAGTAGTTCAAATTGCTGATTGCTGATTGTTGATGGACGATGTGATCATCAGAGAGTGAAACAGCGAAGTGGTTCTCCCTGCCGTGGGTACCGTCTTCGTTGCCGTAGCGCAAGCCATGCGCGACAGATACGCCGCCGCCGCCGATCCGCTGTGGCTGGTACCGACGATCACTGGCATGCGTTTGTTGACGGTCGCGACCGCAGACTTGATAAGCGCCTCGCGTTCGTGATCGTTGAGGCGATTGGATTCGCCGAGCACACCGAGAATGGTAATGCCATCGACGCCGAGTCCGACCATGAATTCGATCATGCGCTGCCACGACGCCAGATCGAGACTTTCGTCGTCGTTGAAGGGTGTGGCCAGAATCGGGATGACACCGGTGAATTTGTGCTTGGTCATGCGGGGCTTTCGGTTTGCGGCGCGTGCAAGGTGCCGTTCAAGTGCGCCGTGTCGGCTGGAAAAATCTTTATCGTTGCGGTAATTATGCCAGCCGGACACGGCGGTTCCGCGCCGATCGGCAAGCGGTGCCGAACACCAGCGCGGCACTCGAATCAAAAAAAGCAATTGCCGCAGTGCAGCAATCGCTGCCGGCTGGGAGCTGTGACCCACCTGCCCCGGAACTTGGGGGCAAAGTGTGGCAAAAACACCAAGTTACCCAACTCATATAGATGACCTACTTGACTTTGCCAAACGCACTGAATACAGTATCCGTCGGTATGTTCCGGTTGGAAATAGTCGTTTGTCATTGCGCTGGCTGACACCCCGTACGTCCGGCAGGGTGTGAGTTCAAAAAATTACATGGACAAGGAGAAACGCATGAACTTCACCAGGAAATTGAACAAGCCCGCGGGTGTCCGGTACTATCTAGTGCCCGCCGTATCGACTATTGCCGCGCTCGTCGCGAGTGCCGTACACGCCCAGCAAGCGCCCGCAACCGCGGCCAAGCCCGAGGCCTCCGACAAACTAGAAACCATCACCGTAACCGCCACCAAGCGCAGCGAGCCGCTACAGTCGGTACCGATCGC
>JANNHC010000505.1:0-5456 GCA_031404215.1 Acidobacteriota bacterium | reverse complement strand
ACGAGCTCGTACTCGGCCAGATGAACGTGCTGTTCGGGGTTGTCGTCGCAGGAGCCGTCGTGGCACTGCGGCGTGGGCGGGAATCGGTCGCGGGGGTACTCATCGCGGTGGCGATCGTCGTCAAGCCTTATGCGGTGATCTTTCTGCCCTGGCTACTTGCGCGCCGGCGCGTGTCTTCGATTTCGGCCGCAGCGGTCGGCACCGCCGCGCTCCTCGTCTTGCCGGCTGTCGTCTACGGCGTGAGTGGCGACATCGAGCTGCACCGTGAGTGGTGGAGGACGGTGACGGAGTCAACCGCGCCAAACCTCACGAACGCGGATAATGTTTCGATCTTAGCCATGTGGGTGAAGTGGATCGGCGCGGGGGCGGCGGCGACCGCCCTGACGGCCGTCACGTCGGCGATCCTGCTGGCGAGTGTCGCCTGCGTGTTCGCCCGGCGGCGGACGGTGCGCTTCCCGGAGGGGCTCGAGGCCGCGCTCCTCCTCACGTGCATTCCCTTGCTCTCGCCGCAGGGATGGGATTATGTATTCCTGATTTCGACGCCGGCTGTCTTGTTGCTGGTGAACTACGAGGACGTTCTGCCGACGCCGGTACGGCTCGCCACCATCCTCGCGCTCGCGACAATCGGGTTGAGCCTGTACGACCTGCTTGGGCGGACGGCGTACGCGACCTTCATGTCGTGGTCCGTCATTACCGTCTGCTACTGTGTCGTGACGGCGGCGCTGTACACGCTGCGAGCGCGCGGAATCGCCTGATATCATGCGCCCATGATCCGCCTGTTCATCGTGTGTGCGCTCGCCATCTGCTGCATGGCGTCCGGACAGCCGCCACGCAGGCGGCTGGCTACCGGCGCGGTCGAACCAGGCGTTCCTCTCGCGCTCGCCGAAGATCGTGCCGGCCGCGTCAACAATCTGCGGTACGAGCTTCACTTCTCGATTCCGTCGGCCGCCGAGGTCCGAATCAGCGGAGAGGCCACGATCCGGTTCACGCTCGCGGATGCCACCCGGCCCCTGGTGCTGGATTTTTCAGAGCCAGGTCCGGTCCGGGCGCGCGCCGCCGGCCGCGATATCACGCTGACGGCCGTCGCCGACCACCTCATCGTCCGGCCGGGCGATCTGGTCGAGGGCGCCAACGAGATCACGATCGGCTTTGTGGCAGGGGACGCCCCGCTCAATCGACACCCTGAATTCATGTACACGCTGTTCGTGCCGGCCCGGGCGCGGCTGGCCTTTCCCTGTTTCGATCAGCCGGATCTCAAGGCGAAGTACACCCTGTCGCTCGACATCCCTCAGGGCTGGGAGGCGCTGGCCAACGGCGCGGAGACGGGCCGGAACGACAAAGGCGACCGCGTGACCATTCGGTACGCCGAAACGCCACCGCTGCCGACCTATCTTTTTGCGTTCGCCGCGGGACGATTCCAGACGGAGACGGCCGAGCGCAACGGCCGCCGCTTCCGCATGCTTCATCGCGAAACCGATGGGGTGAAAGTCGCCCGCAATCGCGAGGCAATCTTCGACCTGCACGCCGCCGCGCTCGAATGGCTCGAGCGCTACACCACGATCAAATACCCGTTCGGCAAGTTTGATTTTCTGCTCGTCCCGTCGTTTCAGTTCGGTGGCATGGAACACGCCGGCGCGATCTTCTATAACGCGTCAGGACTGCTCCTGGATCAATCGGCCACCCAGAATCAGACACTTGGCCGCGCGAGCGTCATCGCTCACGAAACGGCACACATGTGGTTCGGGGATCTGGTGACGATGCGCTGGTTCAACGATGTGTGGATGAAGGAAGTGTTCGCCAACTTCATGGCGGCCCGGATCGTCAATCCCTCATTTCCAGACATCAACCACGAGCTTCGGTTTTTCCTCTCCTATTACCCGGCCGCATACGAGGTGGACAGGACGGCGGGAACGAACGCCATTCGTCAGAGGCTTGATAACTTGAACGAGGCGGGATCGCTCTACGGCGCGATCATCTATCAGAAGGCGCCGATCGTGATGCGCCAGCTCGAGATGATCGTGGGCGAAGACGCGTTTCGCGAGGGACTGCGTGAATACCTCCGGGCGAACGCGTTCGGCAACGCGACGTGGCCCGACTTGATCAAGGTGCTCGACGCGCGGACGCCGGACGATCTCGATGCATGGAGCCGCATCTGGGTCGACGAAGCCGGCCGACCGAATATCACGACCGAGTTGCGCCTCGAGAACGGTCGGATCGCGGACCTGGCATTCGCGCAGAAGGATCCCCTCTCGCGTCGAGGGCTGGTGTGGACAGAGCGCATGGAAATCGCGCTCGGTTTCGGCAATGAAATCCGGAAGATTCCAGTCACGCTGAACGCCGCGCGCGTGAGCGTTCCGGCCGCGCGGCGCCTGGCGGCGCCGGACTTTGTGCTGCCGACCGGCGGTGGCCTCGCGTACGGAGGGTTTGCCATCGACGCCGCGACGCGCGAGTACCTGCTCCATCATCTCGCCGACATACCCGACGCGCTGACGCGGGGGAGCGCGCTCGTCACGCTCTGGGAGGATATGCTCGACGGCCGCGCGCAGGCCTCGGCCGTGGTCGAAGCGCTCGTCAGGGCGCTGCCACGCGAACGCGACGAGCTGAACCTGCAACGGATGCTGTCCTACACGCAGCAGGGCTACTGGAAACATGTGACGGCGGCCGTACGTGACGCGCTCGCGCCCCGGCTCGAACACGTCCTGCGGGCGGGACTCGAGGCGGCCGGATCCCCGAGCCTGAAGTCCGCCTGGTTCTCGGCGCTTCGGGAGACCGCGCACACACCGTCCACGCTCGAGTGGCTCGAACGCATATGGCGGAAGACGGAGAGCGTGCAGGGCCTCGTGCTGGCAGAGCCTGATTTCATCCTGCTGGCTCAGGAACTGGCCGTGCGGGAAGTTCCCGCGTGGCAGGAGGTTCTCGATGGGCAGTTCGACCGTATCGAGAATCCGGATCGCAAGGCTCGTTTCGCCTTCGTGCGCCCGTCGCTGTCGCCGGATCGTTCCGTGCGCGACGCGTTCTTCGACAGCCTGGCCCACGTCCAGAATCGCCGACGCGAGCCGTGGGTGCTCGAAGGCCTGTCATACCTTCATCACCCGCTGCGCGCCGCCGCCTCCAGCAAGCACATTCCCCGGAGCCTGGCGATGCTCCAGGAGATTCAACGGACGGGCGATATCTTCTTCCCGAAGCGATGGATGGACGCGACGCTCTCGGGGCATAGCTCCGTGAGCGCCGCGCGTATGGTGAGGACGTTCATAGCTGAGCTTCCGCCGAACTACCCGGACAGGCTGCGCCGGACCGTACTGTCCTCTGCGGACGACCTGTTTCGCGCCTCGCGCTAGACAGTCTGCTGCTTTTTGCGAGCGCTGCGACGGCGCACGTAGAACACGCCGATGACGCCGATGAGAATTGCTGAAAGAGCGAACATGCACACCTCCTCGATGTTGTGCCTGGAACGAGGCAAGCGCGATGCCGATTCCCGTTGTCGCCCGGCACACACAAGTAAGTCGCGGAAGGTCAATGATTTGCAGCAGTCACACGCTGGGGGCAAATGGCGCCGCGCACTACAATGGGGACCGGCGGATCCCGATTCGGTAGCCGCACGTGCAGTTCTGTCATGAAGAAAATCCGGATTCTCGTCACCGGCGGGACGTTCGACAAGGAGTACGACGAACTGACGGGACGCCTGTTCTTTCTCGACACGCACCTCCCCGAGATGCTCGGCCGGGGCCGCTGCCGGCTTGACGTCACGATCGAGACCGTGATGATGATCGACAGCCTCGACCTGGACGACATGGGAAGGACGCGCATCGCCGAGCGGGCTCGCGACAGCGAGGAGACCGCCATCATCGTGACGCACGGCACCGACACGATGGTGCAGACCGCTCGCGTACTCGCCGGATCGGCGCTCGATCGGAAGACCATCGTCCTGACCGGCGCGATGGTGCCGTATGCGTTTGGAAGTTCGGATGGACTGTTCAACCTCGGGTCCGCGCTGTCGTTCGTGCAGGTACTGCCGCCCGGCGTGTACGTCGCGATGAACGGCAAGCATTTTTCCTGGAACGCCGTCCGGAAGAACGCGGCAACCGGATTTTTTGAGACGGTCGGCCCGATATGAGTGTGGACGTACGGCTGCAGTCGAAACTTCCGTCGGTGGGCACCACGATCTTTACGGTGATGTCACGCCTGGCGTCCGACCTGGGCGCCATCAACCTCTCGCAAGGGTTTCCTGACTTCGACTGCGACCCTGAGCTGGTCGAGGCTGTCGCGCGGCACATGCGCGCGGGGCGGAACCAGTACGCGCCGATGCAGGGTGTACCGGCGCTTCGCGAGGCCATCGCGGCAAAATACGAAGACTTTCACGGCCGGCGTTACGATCCGGAAACCGAGGTCACCGTGACGTCCGGAGGGACCGAGGCGATCTTCGACGCGGTCGCGGCCGTGATCCACGCCGGCGACGAGGCGATTGTGCTGGAGCCCTGCTACGACTCCTACGTGCCGGCGATCGAACTGAGCGGAGGCGTTCCGGTCATCGTGCCGTTGCGGTATCCGGATTACAGCATCGACTGGCCGGCCGTGCGGGCGGCTGTCACGCCGAGAACACGGCTGCTGATCCTCAATTCGCCCCACAATCCGACTGGCGCGGTGCTGACGGCCTCGGACATTCGCGAGCTGACAGCGCTCGTGACAGGCACGGGCCTCCTCATCGTCAGCGACGAAGTGTACGAGCACATCATTTTCGACGGCCTTCAGCACGAGAGCATGGCGCGGCATCCGGAGCTCGCCGCGCGCAGCTTCATCGTGGGATCGTTCGGGAAGACGTATCACACAACCGGGTGGAAGATTGGCTACGCCGTGGCGCCCGCGGACCTCACGGCGGAGTTTCGCAAGGTGCACCAGTTCGTCTCGTTCTCGACGATCACCCCCGTGCAGTACGGCCTCGCGGATTTCCTGTCGTCCAGAAAAGGACTGAAGGAGCTGTCGCCGTTCTTCCAGGCGAAGCGCGACCTGTTTCTACGGCTGATGGCGGAGTCGCGATTCCGGCCGCTTCCGAGCCACGGAAGCTATTTCCAGCTGATGGACTATTCCGCGATCACCTCCGAGCGTGACGCCGATTTCGCTGTCCGTCTGACGAAGGAACGCGGCGTCGCGTCCATTCCCACGTCGCCGTTCCTCTATCGATCACCCGCGCCACCCGTGCTCCGGTTCTGCTTCGCCAAGAAGGACGAGACCCTGGAGCGCGCGGCCGAACGACTGCGGAGTGTGTAGTTTTCCACTTCGGGCAGGTCCTGACGCGACAACTATCGGGTCACTTTGAATGCGACGCGTTCTTTGACCGTGCCAGTCGCGTTCGTGCCCAGCAGTTCGATGTGATAGTCGCCGGGCACCAGCCAGGACAGCGGGAGCGCGAACTGCGGCATCCCGTCGCCCGGCGGCGCTGCGATCGCGTCGATGTTGCG